>CALDFS010000288.1 GCA_937942105.1 uncultured Ruminococcus sp.
CTCGGGGGTATAATCAACCTCGCGGTAGTTTACTCGCGGGCTGTAGGAGGTGAATATCTCCAGTGAGCGTTCAAGCTCCTGCTCGCTGACGTCAAGCCCCAGCGAATCGCGGATATTCCTTATCGCCGCAGGGTAGTAATCCTTCCAGCTGTTGGGCATATCAACATATTCCATAAGCGTTCTTCCAACGTCAAAAACAGCGGCTTTGATCATAGCTTTCCCCCGCCTTTCATATTTTTGCTGACTGTTGTTTTTTAAGTATAACATTTTGCTCAGAATTTGTCAACTTTTTTGAATAAAATATCGCCTTCCCGCAAAATTACTGCGGAAAGGCGGGCTTCGATTGAATTTTACTCGAATATATTCGTGTGATTTGTTGGAGGAATAAGGATTTATCCGCGGTGCATCACTTAATAATTAACTTCTCTGCCATCTTCCGTCAGCTTGTCTATTTTCCACACATCATCCTCTTTTACAAGGGTGATTTCGTAAGGATAATCCCCATCATCGTAATTGACGGTAGTTTTTGCAAGTATTTCATCCTCACTTATTCTTACCGCGCTATCTACAGGCAATTTAAAGTACGAGTACGGTCTATCCGCCATTATGCCATAAAGCTCACCGTCAAACATTTTAAAGGATGTGGAATCCTCGGATAAATAACTTGATGATATATCATCACACTTTCTGTTGCTGAAAACCTTGTGCATAGCTTCTTCAATCTCTTCTACGGTGTTGTATTCAGGCTGCATTCGGATGTACCAGCCGTCTTCATCCTTAATAAGATTGCCATATTCATCCACCCCGTCAGCGTAGCTTGATGGCTCCATCTTATTAAAGCTAAGAATATCAACCGCTATTACGAAATCGTCATGCAAGCCGTCGATAATCTCGTTGGCAAGGGCGGTGGTTTCTTCATCAATCGGCTCATCAACGTCAACAACATCAGGCTCAGCCTCTTCATCCGCAGTTGAAGCGGTCGTATCCGCCGGTTCTGATTCAGAATCACTGACCGTGCTTTCGGTGATGACAGTATCAGAGGTATTCTCCGAGCCGCTGTTATCCTCAATCGGCGCTTTTTCGGCGCAGGCGGTTAAGACCGACAGTGTTAAAACAGCCGCTATAATCACGCTGATTCTTTTAATTATGTTCATATTTTGCTCCTTTCAGGTTCACTGCAAATCTGCGCCATATTCCAAAATCCAATACTATTCATTCACAATTGAAAACCCGCATATGCAATAATACTTGTCGGGCGAGCCTTCAAAGCAATACTCTTTGATTATTCTGTAATCGGACGGCGGCAGCTCGCCATAATAATTCGTCCAGTTGATAGAAACATCATATGTCTGACCCGCTTCATACTCGAACGCTTCAGCGGGGAACATAACCAATCCAATATCTATATAATTCCACTTTCCGTCTTTAAACACTTCGATAGTAAAATCATTGCCGGTGGCAATAGCTTTGTCCGAAAGGTTGCTGATTTTAAATTCCGCGCCGGCGGCAGTAAGCGAATCTGCGACAAGCTCAAACGAAACGGAGCTTTCAGGAGTTTCTTCATAATCTATTTGCGGCTCAGATAAAGCCCAAGGAAGCGATACTTCGGATTCATCAATTACGAAATCCAATGTTTGCTCAGCCTCTTCAGCCGCAGCCGAAACGGTCGTATCCGCCGGTTCTGATTCAGAATTACTGACCGTGCTTTCGGTGATGGCAGTATCAGAGGTATTCTCCGAGCCGCTGTTATCCTCAATCGGTGCTTTTTTGGCGCAGGCGGTCAATACCGCCAGTGTTAAAACAGCCGCTATAATCACACTGATTCTTTTAATTATGTTCATATTTTGCTCCTTTGCAGTTCACGTTTCCTGATGGCGTACGCGGCTTTTATTTTCCGCATAATTATTATATCAGGATTTTTTGATAAAGTCAATATAATTTTTGGAAAATACAGATTATAGCCCCGCCTCCCCGCAAAATTACTGCGGAAAGACGGAGCTGATTATAATTGTCAACACATCTCACACAAACTGCGAATTATAAAGCGAAGCATAAAATCCGCCCTTTTTCATCAGCTCGTCGTGGGTTCCCTGCTCGTCGATTTCGCCGCCCCTAAGTACAAGTATCAGGTCGGCGTTCTGGATGGTCGAAAGCCTGTGGGCGATTACAAATGATGTCTTTCCGCTCATCAGCTTCTTCATGGCTTCCTGAATCTTTATTTCCGTCCGCGAATCAACGTTCGAGGTGGCTTCGTCTAAAATCAGCATATTAGAATCCATCAACATTGCCCTGGCGATGGTTATAAGCTGGCGCTGTCCCTTCGAGATGTTCACGCCGTTGTCCGAAATAACGGTGTCGTAGCCGTTGGGAAGGCGGTTTATGTAGCTTTCAAGCCGAGCCGCACGCGCCGCGCGCTGAACATCCTCTAAGGTTGCGCCCTCCTTGCCGTAGGCGATGTTATCAAAGATGGTGCCGCCGAAAAGCCATGTGTCCTGCAAAACCATGGTGTAGGCTTTTCGCAGGGAAGTGCGCTTTAAATCCTCAATGTTCCGCCCGTCAACAAGTATCTCGCCGGAATCGGCGTCGTAAAATCGCATAAGAAGATTTATGATGGTCGTTTTGCCCGCTCCGGTAGGACCTACAATTGCAATGGTTTTGCCCGGCTTGGCGGTAAGGCTTATTCTTTTCAGGATGAGCTTGTCGGGGGTGTAGCCGAAGCTTACATCTTTAAGGCTGACCTCGCCGCTGATGTCTCCCAGTTCCCCCGCGTTTTCGCTGTCTGCCTTTTCGGGGACTTCGTCGATGATTCTGAACACCCTTTCTGCCGCCGAAAATGCCGACTGGAACTCGTTCATTATGTTTGCAAACTCGTTTATAGGTCCCGCAAATTTGCGCGAATACTGCACAAACTCGCCGATTCCGCCTAAGGTGATGAAGAATATTGAAGCCTCCGAAACCCTGCCGCCGGTCGAAAGCATATAAAGCACTCCGCCCATTATCATAACCAGCGAAAGGGAGAGGTTATTTATGAAGTTGACCGATGGGCCAAGGGTCGCGCCGTAGTATTCGGCGTTGTAATAAGCGTCCATAGTGGCCTTATTCCGCTTTGCAAAGCGGGATGATATCTCTTCCTCCCTGCCGTAGGCGCAGATGGTTCTGCCGCCCGAAAGCATCTCTTCGGCATAGCCGTTAAGCTCGCCTAACTTCGCCGAGCGCTCGTGAAAGAGCGGGCGGACCTTTTTGGAGCGGTACCGCGTGAACAGTATAGAAACAGGAACGGTAACGCAGAACACCACTATCATCGGCTTAGATATCTGCCACATGAAAATCAGCGAGCCGACTACCGTGTAAATGCTCGTCATAACCTGAACAAGGTCGTTTGAAAGCGAGGCGTTTACCGTGTCGATATCGTATGATATTCTGCTGATAATGTCCCCGGCGGGGTGAGTGTCGAAATACCCTACCGGCAGGGTAGTAAGCTTCTCGAAAAGCTCTTTGCGCATTGTATACACGATTTTTTGGGATATATGTATCATCAGCACTGCCATCACATAGGAAAGCACACCCGCCACAAGGTAGCACCCCAGCATTTTTATGACGTTTTCTTTGACGGCGGCGAAATCCACCCCGCCCTTGCCGGTCATCGCGTCCACCGCGCTTCCGGTGAACATCGGTCCCATCAGCGAAAGCTGGTTTGAAACAAGAGTTAATATGATAGCCGCCAGAAACATAAGCTTGTGTTTAAGCACGTATTTGGAAAGCCGGCGGATAACGTGCATGGCGGTCTTTTTATCAAGCTTTTTGTTCTGCTGGACGTTTTCAAGCTTTGTACCCTTAAGCTGATTTGCAAACCCTCTACTCAACGAAATCCCCTCCCATCTGCGATTCGCTTATCTCTCGGTATTCGGCGCAGGTCCGCAGCAGCTCCTCATGAGTGCCTATGCCGCTTATTCTGCCGTCCGAAATCAGCAGTATGCAGTCGCAGCCCTTGACCGAGCTTACCCTTTGGGCAACGGTTACAACTGTTGTGCCCTGCATATCCTCCGCCAAAGCCCGCCGCAGGTTAGCATCGGTTTTATAATCGAGCGCGGAGGATGAGTCATCTAAAATAAGTATATCCGGCTTGCCGGCAACCGCGCGGGATATCAGCAATCTCTGCTTCTGCCCGCCCGAAAGGTTCTGCCCCTTTACTGCAAGCATATGCCCGAAGCCGTCCGGCGCGGCGGAAATGAATTCCTCCGCCTGAGCGGTCTTGGCAGCGGACACTATCTCATCATGAGTGATGCTTCTGCCGAAGCGGATATTCTCCTCAATCGTGTCGGCATACAGAAAATCGTTCTGCATGGCAGAGCCGAACATTGAATAAAGCTTCTCCTTGGGAATGGTGCGGATATCCTGCCCATCAATATATATTCCGCCCGAGCTTACGTCATAAAACCTCATCAGCAGCTTTACAAGGGTTGATTTGCCGCTTCCCGTGGCGCCGATAATTCCCAGCGAGCCGCCTTTTCTAACGTGCAGGTTAATATCCTCTAAATTGTTCTTAACGCCGTTGTAGGAAAAGCAGACATCCTTGAATACAATATGGTCATTTGTTTCGATTGCGGGATATTCCTGCTCGGATTTGACTTCCATATCCTCGGGTGCGTCAATAACCTCGGCGATTCTTCGCGCAGATGCCGCACTTTTTGTGTACATAACAAATATTCTGGTCACCGACATCATCGCGTTTGAAATCAAGGTGAAGTACTGAATAAAGGCTATTATGGTTTCGGGGTCGCTGGTTCCGCCGTTTACGCTCGAAGCCGCCATCGCGGTTACCGAAACGATTCCAAGGTTCATCAGCACCGTCATAATCGGGTTTACAGCACCCATGGTTACGCCGGCGGTGGTTTCGTCCTTTATAAGCGCCCTGTTTACCTTATCGTAGCGCTCGTGCTCGTAGCTATCCTTGGATAAAGCCTTTATTACCCTGATTCCGCCTACATCCTCTCGCACAACGCGCACCATTCCGTCCACCGACTGCTGAACCTTGGTATAAAGCGGCACGCCCCGCCTTGATATGAAGTATACAGTAACGAATATGAACGGCAGTATTGCCAGCATTACAAGCGAAAGCCGCCTGTCCATAAACAGGGTTATCGCGGTTCCGCCGACTAAGAGTATCGGTGCGCGCACGCCCATTCTCTGCATCATTCCCACAAAGTTGTGAACGTTATATGTATCAGTGGTGATTCGCGATTCCAGCGAGGCTATTGTGAATCTGTCGGTCTGGGCGGCGGAAAGGCGGATAGAACGGTCGAACAAATCCTTGCGGACGCTCTCGGAGAAATTCCGGGCGACCCTTGCCGCCATTCTGTTGGCTATTATGTTGCCGACGCACGCCGCAAACGCGCATACCATCATAAGAAGTCCCCAATATATGACCAAGCTGATTTTGCCGTCCGCCACGACGTTTTTAAGGATATAATTAAGTATATACGGCAGAGCCAGTTCGAGCATGGTTGCCGTTATTTTTATCGTCAGACCCACGCTCATTCGTTTGAAGAATGGGCGAAGGTATCTTGCCATAAGGTGCATGGTTTGATTGTCCTTTCGTGAATGATTTTTTTTGGGGGAGGAATGCCTCAGTCCTCTTTTATCTCCTTTTCAACGCATTCCCTTGCCTTCTGGGCGATTTTATCAAGAGTTGAAGCAAAGGCTGAAAGCTCCTCCTCGCTCAGATCCGCGGTTAAAAGCCGGTTCCACTCGGCAACGATTTCGCGCACGCGGGGCAGAACCCGAAGCATTTTTTCGGTGGGATAGCATAAAAACGCGCGCTTATCCTCCTGCGATTGCTCCCTTTTCACGTATCCCCTATCTTCAAGATAGGAAAGATTCCGGGCAACGTTGGATTTGTTTACGCATAGCCTGCGCGAAAGCTCCTCGGCGGTGATGCCGGGGCTGCGGCATATCGCAATTATATAGCTGTGATGGCAGGCGCCAAGCTCGCCGTTTTCAAGCTTATCGGTGCGGAAAAGCCCTGCACACCGGCTGATGGTGTTTATCTGCCTTAGAATATGAATCATAGCCTTACCTTCCTTTCGGGGAGAATACAATAAAAAATAGTTGCAGCCGCAACTGTTGCGACCGCAACTAATTGTAATACTTTGCGCGGAATATGTCAATAGCAAACCGCAAAAAATCCGCCGGTCATGCCGAAGTTTTTTCGGATGACGGGCGGTTAGAATATGCTTATTTGTCGCCGGTGTATAGTCAAAGGAGCTGAACACGCAAACATAATGCGGTTCTTGCGGGTAAAACTGATTTTCCTTACTTTTCAACGACCTTTTCGCCGTCTTCCAGCCCTTCGCTTGCCCATACGACCGTTGGGGCGCTCTGATACCCCTCTGCTTCAACCGCAGCGTAGCCCTCGCCGAAGTATCCCGTTTCGTCAGGCTGGCAGGAGGTAAGGCGAACCTTTGTCACCGTCAGAATCTCGGTAGAGAAGCCCTGCTTACTTTCAACGGTGAAGATGTAATCACCGTCAGCTTCGTGGAAGATGGCGGTTTCCGGCAGAAGCACCATGCCGTTAACGCGGATTGGGCGCTCAACCTCAACATTCGGCTTGGTGGAATAGTACAATTTCTCGCCCATGAAGCTGAAAAACAGGATGATTGCGCAGAAAATCAAAGAAACAATTGTAACAATTCTTTTCATAGCTTATACGCCTCCATTGACTCCTCCAAGGTTTCGCGGAACATAACGAACAGCATGATTATCGGGAACATATACACCGTTCCGCCCGCATATTTTACGTTTTCCGGAATTTCGCTTAGGATAACAGAAAGCGGCATAATCTTGTCGTTCTCCATCGAGAAAATCAGCGCCTGATCAACCATATTCCAGCTTTCGCAGAAGATAAGGATTGCTAATGACACGATTGCCGGCTTTATCTGGGGCAGAATCGCATAGCGGAAGGTCTTGATTACCGAGGACGTTTCAAGAAGGGTGAATTCAATCAGGTCGTTGGGTATAGTCTTCATAAACTGCCGCAGAAGAAAGACAGCGAACGGCGAGAACATCATCGGCACAGTAAGTGCAAGCGGCGTGTTGAGCATATTAAAATCACGAAGCTGGATGTAGTTGGGCAGCAGCGTTGCCTGAAACGGCAGCATCATCACTAAAATAAATACGAAGAACAAACTATCCCGCCCCTTGAAGTTAACCTTTGCGAACAGGAAGCCCAGCGGCAGGGAGATGGTGATGCATACCACGGTTATCACAGCGGCATACAAAACGGAGTTCCAGAAGAAATCGAGGTATGTAAAGTTGGTTACGAACAGCTCCCAGTATTGAGCCAAGCCGATTTTGCCCTCAAACGAGAAGGATTTTACCGCCGTGCTGATTACTGGAATCACGAAAAGAACGGCGAATATACCGAGAAGCATCGTTCTGATTATCAAGCCGATTGAGCGGCGCTTGCGTCGGGTCGGAATCAGCACCGGAATCGGGGTCGGCTCGCGGGTTGGAAGTTTGGTTGGCATTTACATCACCTCTTTTGCTTATTGCGGGGCTGACTTGTATTTTGCATATGATATTCCGTACTTATTATAAATAAACTGCGCATTGCGGGAAAAATCCGGCTTGCCGGCGGTTATTTCATAGGTTGGTCTGCCGCTTTCGTCGCATCCGGCGGTCAGGGTTGACAGCCTGCTTCTGAAGCCCATCGGATTGATTTTATCGGGAAGCGCGGTCATTTCAAGAACATGGGTTGTATAAAGCACCCTTGCGCCCATGTCGGCAAATATTTTTAAAAGCTCCTCGGCGATGATAAGCCCATCATAGGGATTTGTTGAAGAAAGGCTTTCGTTCAGAAGCACTAAGCTGTATTCGTCCGCGCGGCTTACTATCACGCGCAGGTCCTTGCACTCCTCGGTGAAGCGGCTTGTGTTTATGCCCACCTTTTCCTCACTTGGGTAGTGGATGAAAATCCTTTTGCAGGGGGATATCTCCGCCCTATCGGCATAGACATATAGCCCCGCCTGAAACAGTATCTGGTTCACAGCCACCGCCCGGATATATGTAGTCTTGCCGCCGTTGTTGGTGCCGGTGATGATGAAAATTCTTCCGCTGTCGTCCATTTGGCAGTCGTTTGACTTGATTCCGGGGATATCGGGGTTGGTCATCCTCATATTTCTTACCTTGTTGACCAAAACAGGGTCGCTCATGCCGGTCAGGATAAATTTGCGCTCGCTCATCGGCAGAATCTTGGGTCTGCAGCAGCTCAGCCCCAAGCTTCGCGAACGGTCTGCCAAGCCCTTTGCACCAACGAAGAAGTCGATTTCCGGCGCAAGCTTCATCAGAAACTCGGTGCAGTCCTTATAGCAGTTGGAGATGGAAACGTTGAACTGCCGCATAAAGCCGTCGCCAAGCCTGTCAAGCTCAGAAAACAGAAGCTGGTCCACCGATACCATCTCGCCGCTTTTGCATTTGCGGGAGTATATTGTCGAGATTGGTTCGGCGGTCTGCCCCCGCTGCATAAGTCTTTCAAAGACGCTGTGCCGCTTTATCGGCTCATGACTTGCCGAAAGAAGCATTATCTCAGAAGGACGCATAAGGTTATCGAGATTCACCCCGAAGGTAACGCTTTGAACGCCGCTTTCAAGGGCGATTTTAAGCTCCTTTACCTCTTTCATGAGCTGCTTGAAGGACCCGTCCTGATATCTGCTTTCGATTTCACCAAGGACTGCCTTCACACCCTCGGACTTGACCTTTTCGCCGTAATCCTTGATAAATTCGTGGCACTCCTCCATGCAGGCGGCGAAGTCCTCGATGCTTTTAACACTCTCCATCAGCTCGAAAAACGACTGCCCAGAGCCGGAGCGCGCATAGACCTCCAGCGAATTCTGATAGATGGTGTGAATACTTTTGTGCAGGCGGATTTCAAGCTGGGGAAGGGCGATAAAGTCCTCTAAAACATCCTGCCGCCAAGATATAACCCGCTCGTCGGTGACCAAATCGGTCAGAACGTTCAGGGCAAATTCGGTGTTGTAGGGGCAGATGAGCATGGCTATATAGCGCAGCTCAAGGTTTTCAATAGCTTTTTCGCCAAATGATGAGCTGCCCGGCTGATAGCCGTTCGGATACAAAAGACTTACCGTGCCCATATCAGAATACCCCCTCCGACATCTTATTTTCAAGCTTGTACCAAACGAAAATCACTATTGCCATAGCCAATGTGAATATTACAACTGCGGTGCTAAGGTTCTGATAATTCAGCTTGTAAAAGTGGTTGTTCATGTAGTTCTGAATCATATAGGCCGTATCGGGCGGGTAGTTGGAATTGTAGTAAAGATAGCTTTCCTTGAAGATTTTCAGGGAGTTTACAAAGCTTAATACCCCAACAAAGAACAGGTTCGGCGATATCAGCGGCAGGGTGATTTTTGCGTGGAGCTTCAAGCCGTGTGCGCCGTCCAGCGCGGCGGCTTCGTATACATCCGGAGATATTTTTACAAGGGCGGAGGTGATAAGGATTATGTTTATTCCTATGTTTTTCCACAGGAAGATTACATAAAGCGGCAGAACGTCGAAGAACCCGCCCAAGCCTTCAAGCTCGGTCAGGGCGGTGTACTGCTGAGTATCAAAGAACATCTGCCAGAAGAAGATAATGCTTGCAGAGGGAAGCACATATGGCATCACAAAAAAGCTCTTGATAAACGAAAACCTTTTCGAGAGCTTTACCAAAGCGATTGAGAGCAGCAGCGAAAGCAGCATGATAGCCACAACTCCCACGCCTGAGAAAATGACGGTGTTTTTCAGGGCTAACCGGAAATATTTATTCGCCAGCACCTCTTTGTAATTCTGGAACCATACGAAATCCTTTTTGGCAACATTGCTGATAAAGGAATATCCGATGCTTCTGAAAAACGGAATGATATAAAACACCAAAAAGCCTACAATTGCGGGCAGGCTTAATAGGGCGATTTTCAGTTTGAATCTTCGGGTCATGGTGTCACGCTCCTGTTATCATTGCAGTATTGATCATTCAGCTTTGCGGGCGGCAGAATATCCCTACTCCCCTATGTACATTGCCACCTCGGCGGCGGCTTCCTCGGCAATCTTTTTTAAAGTGCTGTCCTTGCCATCTGATTTCATAGCAGCATTGTATGCTTCTACTATCGGATGTCTTACTTCTACGCTCATAAATTTCCACGTAAGATAAGTGTTTGACAAATCAGCGTCCCCGACGTCGGGATACGGTCCTGAAAAAGGGTCCTCGGGCAGGCTTGCGAATGCATCAAAAAGCCTCTCTAAATACAGCGCAGCTGCTTCCTTATGCTTTGAATTGGGCGACATTATGCAGTAGGAGCTTTCCGCGAAGGTAAAATCTATATACTCCCTTACATCCTCCTTCACGTCGCCATCGTTTTCGTAAACGTATTTAAGCATTTCAAAGAGCTTCTCCCCATCGGAATCTGAAAAGTGTCCCTCAAGGCTGTCCACATTCTTTGCGCAGTAATCCAATAGCGCCGGGCTTGTATTGCTGAAAGCAAGCTCGGGGTTATATCTCAGATAGATTGGCAAACCGATATATTCGCCGTTGTAATCTGCGGCAAAATCAACCAGCCGGTTGGACGACATCTTCTTGCTCAGCCCCTCGAACTGTTTAAGGTCGGTGTAAAAGCCGTTAAGCATATACTTGCTGAAATCCGAGGATGAATCAATATAAATGTCGAAATCGTCATCACCCGCCATTAGCTTGGTGTTCAGCTTGTAATAATCGTCAGTGTCGTAGGGCACGACTTTTATCTTCCAGCCCATCTCCTCAGCAAGCTCTTCGGCGACCTGATCTGTAAGCCCGGCGCTGTAATAGCGCAGAATCACAAGGTCGTACTCGTCGTAATTGATTTCTTCATCTGCATCCGGCTTTTCTGTGACTTCCACACCGGCAAGCGCATTGTTTAAGGATTCTCTTTCCTCTTGTGATGATTCGCGATGGCTCGCACAGGATGTTACGCCCGCAAATATGCCAAATATCAATATGGCAGTTATGCAGATTCTCGGAATGAGCTTCATTTTCACCAGCCCTTTCAAATTTTATCTATATCAGCAGACCCGCTGACTATAGTCTACACTAATAGGCTGAATTTGTCAAGGAATTATATAAATAAGATTTAAGGCAAAATTTACAGTAAGTAGAATAGCCTTACTTCCCTATGCGGACAGTAGGGCAGCTCTACTCTCCCATTCGCATTGCGACCTCGGCGGCGGCTTCTTTGGCGAGCTTCTTAATCTCCTTTTTGCTGCCGTCAGTGTTCATAACCGCATTTTTTGCTTTGAAAAGCGGCTGGACTATGCTCATTGGTATAAGGTTCCAGTCAGTGAAGTACTCGCCGTCGTCAAGCTCCATATATGGGCGGATGTCATCCGACAGCGCGGGAATATTGCCGCTGTATGCGTCCAGAACATACTCCATAAACAGCGCCGCATCATCCTTGTTTTCACTTGCGGGATTGAGCATAATATAGGTGCCCCTTAACCCTCTGAATTCATAGTCGATATACTTGTCGCCATAAGGCATATCCTCAGGATTGCCAAGGGGGTTGTCGTATATGTATTTAAGAACCTTATAAAATTCCTCTCCGTCCGGATCAGAGTAGGTCATATTTTCGATATCTATATTCTCTGCGCAGTATTGGCACATTGTTGCAACTATTGAAAATGCAAAGCTGTCCCCTTCGGGATAATAGTCTTTGGGATATATATACTCTATTCCCATAGGAACGCCGAAGTATTCATTATCATTCACAGCCACAGCAGTGGCGGTTCTCGACTCTTTAAGCTTACCGATAAGGGAAGGATACCCGCTTAAATCGCCGTACATATCTGTTTTGATGTATTTATAAAGAGAATAGTCCACCGGGCAGAACAAATCAAAATCGGTATCGCCAGCCATAAGCTTCAGATCGATAACATCGATGTTATCGCGGTAATCTGTTGTTCTTACCATGATGCCGTGTTCCGCTTCAAATTCCAATATGATTTTTGTAAGCCTGCCCTTTGTGAAATCATTGTAGGCAAGGGCTATACTTCGTGGAGGATTAAGAAAGTCAAAATAATCCATGCGCGAATTCCCAGCAGATATCACCGAAACAATATTCTCGCACACGCCGATAAATCCGGTGCTTCCGGGTTCAAATGAAAACCTTTTGTGGATTATGTTATCATCATCGCTCAATGAGAACTCCGCAGCATAGGGCTTGCCCGATTCAACTTCGTCTATAAATGTATCGGAAAAAGTAAGTACAGTGTCGGTCTGGGGATTGTATACCAAATCAACAAGGCATTTTTCGCCTATTCCGCTTAGAGTCCTTAAATTATTGGTTTTGCCATTTTCGGCGTCAAAGCAGCATAAGTCGTATGCGGTATCGGTACTATACATATTCGCGGATGTATACAACAGCTTGTTTTCCTTGTAGGAGATTAGGGCGGTTATTTCCTCCCTCATCTTATACGAGTTTACCAACTCGGCGCTCTGCCTGTCGAATACCTCTATCTGATTTTCGGAATTCATTTTTCCATTGCTGCCTTCCTTGCTCCATGAAATCACAAAATAGCTATCTGTGACGGAAAATGCTTTAATGCTTTCGCGGCACAGCTTGTCACTGCCCGACTTGCCTATCAGGCTGCCGTCACAGGAATATTCGCTTATTTCGCCGGCTTGGGACGAGTATACAAAAATGCTCTCACCGCAGGAGGACAGAAACATTGACTGCTTCTTATCCGTATCGTCCGCGGGGTGAGGCAGATCGATTATCTTCTCGCCTGAGCCGCTGACAATGTCAAGGCTGTATATACCGTTATCCGCAAGGATATAAAAGCTTTTGCCGATTTGCAAAGCATCCGCGATATCCCCGCCGTCAACTGGCAGCTTGACATTCTCACCGGGGACGAATGAATCGTAATTCACATTCCTTGAAAAAATCGCGCTGGTGTAGGAGCCTGTATTTTCCTGCGGCTTAGTCTGCTTTTTTTCTGGCTTTACCGGGCCGTCATCCGCCGAGGATGAACACGCCGACACCATCAGCACGGTGCAGAGCAATACAATTAAAGCTGTCAATCTGAATTTTTTCATTGAAGCATACCTCCATTTGTTTATTTGATTGCGCAGAGCCAAAAACGTTACTAAATTTTATATTTTTAAAGGGCAAACAGTTTAATTTGTCAAACAACTAACTATTTGCCCTGTTTGTTAATTCTATTTTTGGCTACTTATTAGGTATTATCAGCAATAAATACAGCTTACGAATTCGTCACTTCCTCCGCCAGTATAAGAGTGAAGCTGTGAATGGAGATGGTGCGGTCTCGATTCAAATGAATAATAATTTGCACCACAAGCGCCACATTCACCGTTTTCATAACGATATATTTCGCTAACAAAACAGCCGTTATTTTCATGAGAGCTCCAATTGCACGCGCCCAAAGAAACAATATTATATATTTCCTGGCAGGTGATATTTGCATATCCATTTCCACACTTTTGGCATTTCTTAAGTACTCCTATGTTGGCAGCATCTTTTTGAGACGCAAACTTCAACACGATCCTTTCAGGTAAAATCCTGCCAGAATATCTTGCGATATCATATCCAACGGTATACGTCTCAGCACAAACCGACATCGTCAAGGTGAGCGCCATAACGAAAGCGATAGCCAAACTTATGATTTTTCTCATATTGTTTTTACCTCCAATAAATAAATTATCTTTCCTCTCCACTAAAAAGAGAGAATTTGTTTTTCCAAGCGCAAAGTCAGCTGCCATTGTGCCTGTTTTCTTTGATTTTGTTGGAGTTTCTATATGCATAATAGCATTAATTCGGCAGCGTTTTTCATTTATGATTTCTATTTTCAGCGGATTGCAGCAGCTGTGTTGCTTACTGCAAGCAATTCACAACATATTTGCCGCATACCGAATGTTTTTCGGTACATGTTTTCCAATAGGTTCCCACTATGGTACCGCATGATGAACATGTTTTAACATGATTATATCCGTAATATGTTATTGTGCAGACCGCTCCTGTTGTATGCCTGTGAGTAGAAGTGGTCATAGTGGGCTTTCCGCTGTGGCTTACATTGTAGTAAACATTATCACATGTGCCGATAATATTTCCATTTGCATCGTAGATGTCATGAGCCGCAAATACAGAAATACTAAATACAAATGTCAAAACTAGTGCAAAAAATAAGGAAGCAATTCTTTTCATAAAGCTTTCATCTCCAATTATTATTCATTCAGCCAAACATCAATCATTCTTTGATATTCGGCTATAGCTTCGTCAAGGGTGGTTTTACCAGCACGGTAGTCATCAATATCATAGCGGTATTGATAAGCGCCAAACCAATATTCAGATATAACCCCATTTGCGGCAATGCTGTAATAATCCTTGAAAACCTCGGTATCGGTCATATATCTGTTGGAATAAGAGGATATATCCTTATAAATCATCGGGTATCTGCCGTAGTAGAATCCTACCTCATCCCTGTTTTCGGCGATGGTTTCAAGAACCTTTACAGCTCCTTTTATGTTTTTGCTGCCGGGATTTATCACGGCATATGTTGCCGACGCGCAGTTTTTGCAATCGTCATTTATCTTCGGAAGCGGGATTGCTCTTAGCTTAGACACAAATTCCGGAGCTTTGTCTAAAACATCAACAAAGTTTGCATCTGCCATAAAAAGCTTGTCAGCGTCAAAATCTGTATTTGCAAAGCCGGTATAGCCTATCGGAACCAAGCCGTAAAAGCTGTCTATTGTGCCGTTTTCATCCCATTTCAGAACGGTGGACGTATAGATATTTTTGTATAATTCGGTGTTGTAGTCAAAGGTGTTGTTATTAAAATCGCAGAAGTATTTTTCGTACTGGTATAGAAGCTCGTAGTAAAAGCACAAATCATCAGAAATATAGCCCTCGCGTTCGCCTTCATAGCCCTGAAGGAAATCCAGTACCTCGTCAAGAGTAGTAAGACCTTGTATATCAACGCCGGTTTCAGCTTCAAGCTCAGAAGGATATATCAACGCTCTGATGCTGGCGTTCACAATCATTCCGACTGTATCGCCGTTATCGTTTGCCGCAACATCCTGCATGCGGTCAAAGCAGCTGCTGTTAAAATCCTTGACTATCTGCGATTCGATAGGATAGTAAAGACCCATTTTTTTAATTTTATTAACAGTATCGACCGGCAAAAAGTATATGTCAACGTCGGAATCTGAAGCCAAAAGCTTCAGAAGCACTTCCTCGGGCATATGATCAACTGCTCGGCACTCATATCCGCTTAGGCGGCTTATTTCATTCACATCAAAGGTTGATAATACGCCGTCAAGTACTACTTCATTGCTGCCCTCTGCATTACCTTCTTCATTCTTAACAGTATTTGATTCATATTTACCGATTGAAGGCTTGGAAGAACATCCCGTTAAGGCAACCAGCATTGTGATAAGAATAGCAAAAAATCGTTTCATATTTTTCATCAGCTCGCTGCTATGTTAATAGCAATTCTCTGCCCTAATAGGACAAACAGAATGAATAGTAGTGCAGTTCTTGTTATAATAGCTTCCCAATACAGCACCACACACAGCGCATATTTTCGAATGCTTCATATTGACTATTGACACCGTGCAATTCTCGCCATTCATTGCAGTATGGACATATGTTGCAACACCATTCTGCCCACAATGAACGGCTCTGTATGATGTGTTGCTGCACCTTCTTTCCGGGTCGGAGCCGGGAACAATGTGATCTGCAAGCATATTGATGCTCATACTGAATATAAGCACCATCGCCAAAACGCAGCTCATGATTTTTTTCATATTGTTTTTACCTCCAATAAATTATCTTTCCTCTCCAATAAAAAGAGAGAATTTGTTTTTCCAAGCACAAAGTCAGCTGCTTTTATGCTTGTTTTCTTTTTTTGAGCTCAATTACATTTTGCAAAAAGTTTTATCCCTCAAACCGCATTTCTACTTGATTTACGACGTCTTTTGCAAGACGCTTGGATGGTTTTTCATCTTCGGAACGAACATCGCACCACGCGTTGCGCAAAGGTTCTATTAAAGTATACGGATAGAAGTCCCATTGGCGATATATTTCGCCATCAGGAACAGTACTTGGATAGAGGTTATATATAATGGCATCCGATGAGATAGCTTGATTTTCTATGTCAAAAACATATTCTAAGAATTTAGCTGCTTTCTCTTTCTTCTCAGAAAACGGGTTCATCATAATGAAATTACAATTGATGGTATTATAGTCATTTTTGTAAAAGTCATCGTCAAATTCGTCACCACCAAACGAATAAAAGTCGGAATGTCGTTGTTCATCGTCTGCATTGTCATCAAGATATTTTAACACACGATAGTATTCATTACCGCTCTCATCACGAATAGCGCCTTCAACGGCGCTGATATTTTTAATACAGTATTTGAAAAACGTTGGCTCACTAGTTTGTGTTGTCATCTGACAGGTACCTTCAAAAGGTATACCAACATACCCGCCGTTGTATGAAGCCGCCGCGCTTGCAAATGCGCTATCTTCAAAGCGCTTCTTCAAGCCATCATACTTTGAAAGATCTTCATAGAACAAGGCACTAATATATGTAAAAGCATCCATTCCCAGAACATAAAAAACGTCTATATCGGTATCCTTTGCCATAAGCTTGGTTTTTATAAGACTACTTGTTTCAAGGGCATTATTGCCATGAAAGCTTATAACATTGACGTTTTCAACATTTTCTATGTATTGTTTGATTATCAATGGAAATGCGTCTTCCATTATATATGCTACGGTTATAGCATTTTCGTCATAATCATCTGAAATTTCAGTTTGTATTTCCACATCCCAGCTTGGCTTAGCGGCATTTTCAGAAGAAGTTGCTGAAGATTCGTTTTTTGTAGGCTCGGCGCTGCAGCTGCAGAAAAGCGAGAAAAGCAACGCCAAGGCGATTAATATTGATATTTTTTTCATATTGTATCAGCCTCTAATCTCTAATATTAATTCATACTTGTTTCTCGTTAAAAAAGTGTTCAGACCAAGTGTGGTAACGACCAAATTTGGTCGCGTCCACACTTGGTCGTTTATTCGCCGCAGACCATAGTACATCGGCTTGTTGCTACTTTACATGTTGGTTGCCCAAGTAGCTTTATGTGATATTAGTGCTAAGCATTATAAATGCATACGTTAAGTGGGTAACCTAAAGCTGTGTGGAATCCCGATTCAACATGCATACCGACGCTGCAATATAGATTACAACGCTGACAGTTCTGCATTGTGTAGTATTTTATTCTATTCGTTACCGTACACGAGCTATGGATATTACAAACGGTATTTTCATCATATAGACCGGTTGTTCCACCGCAGGTAAGCAAACAAGGATTATTGCACACAATGCAGGTTCCTATAACGCCATTGTACATTGGCAGCGCCATGCCATTTCTTATATCATGTACATCTGGAACAGTCTGGTCCGGAAAGCTTGCAAACACCGCCACAGTCATAGAAGCTACCATAACCACCGCCAGCAAAGCGGTAATTATTCTTTTTAACATAGTTTTTACCTCCAATAAATCATCTTTCCCTCTCCAATAAAAAGAGAGTATTTGTTTTGCCAAGCACAAAGTCAGCTGTCCTTTGTGCCTGTATTCTTCATTTTGTGAGCTCAATAGTATTGTAGCATACTTTTTTTCATTTGTACATGACGCCAGTGGAAAATTTAATTTTCCATTCACGTCATGTACTTTTGGCTTAAAACATGCTATTATAATAGTAATCTATTTATCAGGAGGTTAAACCAATGAAAAAAATCCAAAAAAATATGTTAGCCCTTGCAGCAATAGCTGTTGTTTTATCCGCGAGTATAATCCCGAACCCTAATCCCAATCCAAAAGATTTTCCCACTGTCGGAAATTCTGAAGCAACCGGCGAACAAACTCCGGGCGAAAGCCAAGACAATAACGGCAGTGGTCAAAATGAAAACAAGCCAAATTGTGATGATGAAGAAGCACAACTTTTAGATTAATTCCGGTAAGTCCTTATTAAAATACTCTTTATATAAGTTTCTTGCTTTTTCTGTCAGGCTTTTACTCCATGAAATAATGCTTGTATAATATGCTTTTTTGAGTATTGATTCAGCACGTTCCATGTCGCCTTTGCTATTTCTTCTCACCAGAGCCCATGCAAGATTATACATAATAGACGGATAATTTCGATATTTGCCGGAAAGCTCGATATGCCTAATGCCATCCTCGCATATTCTGATACATTCATCATATCTCCCACTTAAGCCGAGATATTTTGAAAGATTATAATAAATTGTGGACGAGGTGCGCAAAGAATCCTCTATATTTGAAGCTCCCAACTTGTAAGTGTCTATAATAGAGTAATATATATTTATTGCGACATCCATTTTATCCATTCTGCCATAGCAAATAGCAATATTATTAAGCACGTTGATTTCTTCAAAGGTCATAAGCCTCGGCAAACTGTCAATGCTATAATTAGGACAACTCATTTTCATAATCACTTCTAATTCGGGAAGAGCTTTTTCATAATTAAGCTCTCCCGAATTCATTTTTATAACGGTCTCAAAAAGCCTGCAAAACTGTTTATCTGGAACGGGAAGATTGTCATATTCACCGTTCAGCTTTGAAAACAGCTCCTTTGCAGTTGCCATGTCGTTAATATTATAGCTTTGTCTGACCTGATAAACCAAGTACAGCACTTCTAAATCCGACTTTGTTGTGTAGTTTGGATACATTTCTGCCGGAATACCGAGCCTTTGAAAAATCTGAATGACAGTTTCACGCTTTGGTATTCTTGTTCCCGCTTCAATCCTCGACATTGTAGCCGGAGCACAAATCCCATCCGCAAGCTCTTCCTGAGATATGCCAAGCTCGATTCGTCTTTGTTTTATAAAGTAACCAATATTATATACCGCCATAAAATCTCCCCCAAGGTCCCCATCAAAATCATTATATCATACCATGATAGAATTTTCAACCATTTACACAAAATTTCTTGGTAAAAACAAGCTTTTCGCGATAAAAAAGTAATAAAATTTTAAAATTTCTTGGTTTGTAAGTAATACTGTTTTCAATTCAAAACGATATAAAAGTCCGCCCGCCATGCCGGTGGTTTTTCCGGATGACGGGCGGATTTGCAGCTGCCATATTGCCAAAAGGCAGTTTATTCAAGTATAATTCCCCAAAGCTGCGGGTTTCCGCCGCCGACATATTTAAGATACAGCGCAGAAACGCCGTCCGGCACGGCAACATCCGCCGAATAATCCCACCAGATGTTTGTGCTTTCACAGCTTATCTCGGCGAACGGCTCACCATCCCACTTGGTCATTATCTGGAATTTGCCGTGGAAGTAGGCTCTTGTGCGGATGGTGATTTTTGTAAGTCCTTTAAAATCAAAGTACTTATAGCCTATAACCGAGCCGTTGGCTATGTTCTCCATGTGACCGTAAACCTCATCGCCGTCCCTGCCGTCCTGAGTGATTTTTGGGCAGGAGTGCTGTCCCGGGGTGAACATGTGGCAGGCAAGGTATGCAGGGTATTCTCCCCTGCCCTCCAACGGTCCGCCGTTCAGCCCGCACGAGGTTATCTCGGCCTGATCAATGCTGCCGTCGGCATTGACATATATGGGTTCTACGCATCCCTGACGCGAGAACCATGTGCCGTTTGTCTGGCGGTGATAGAAGATATACCACTGCCCGTTGATTTCAACAATGCTTCCGTGATTGTTTCCCGCAGGCGCTACACGCATATCGGCGGGCT
>CALDFS010000289.1 GCA_937942105.1 uncultured Ruminococcus sp.
CCCGCCGTTTTCCATCTCACAAAAGGTTAAAAACACCATTGCAGACTATACCACCCGATTGGGGCTGGGAATAGGAATCATCGGGCTATTCAACATTCAGTTCATTGTGGATAGGGACGAAAATGTGTTCGTAATTGAAGTCAATCCAAGGGCTTCGCGCAGCGTTCCGTTCCTTTCAAAATCAGCGGGATATCCGCTTGTGCGAATCGCCACAAAGTGTATGCTTGGCGAAAGCCTTGCCGAGCAGGGAATCAGCGATATGCTCCCGCCCGAAAAGAAGCGCTGGTATGTTAAGGCGCCGGCATTCTCATTTGAAAAGCTTTCGGGGATGGACGCTTATCTGTCCCCCGAAATGAAGTCCACCGGCGAGGCTATCGGATATGACGACAGGCTCAACCGCGCAATGTACAAGGCCTTGCAGGCTTCGGGCGTAAAGATGAAGGACTACGGAACGGTAGTAGTCACCCTTGCGGACGAGGACAAGGAGGAAGCTCTGCCGCTTGTAAGAAGATTCTACAACCTTGGCTTCAACATTGAGGCTACTATCGGAACGGCAAACTTCTTAAAGGAGCATGGCATACGCACAAGGGTCCGCGGCAAGCTCAGCGAGGGCAGCGACGAGATTTTGCGCTCTATCCGCGCAGGATATGTCAGCTACATTATAAACACCCGAGCGATCCTTTCCGGCGTTCACTATGAGGACGGCACGGCTATCCGCCAGTGTGCGGTTCAGAACGGAGTTACAATGTTTACATCATTAGACACTGTTAGAATAGTTTTGGATGTTCTTGAAGAGACTATTCCGGATATTTCTACTATTGATAAATAATGAGATACAACAAACGCTCCCGAAATCGCGATTTTCGGGAGCGTTCTTTATATGTTAGTATAACATTAACGCCGCCGTTAAAAATGTGACGGCGGCGCTAACGTTGTATTGACTTATAGGAGTTTATTATCTCTTCTTGCTGATAACAAATGCGCAGGCGGCTATAGCCATAGGTGCAAGTGCAAGAACTATGCCGGTGTCTGCGGGAGTGGAAGTATCGGCTGCGGGAGCAGGAGTGGCTTCTGATGCGTCCCCTGCTGCGTCGGCATCGGGTGCCGGTGCTGCATCGGCAGAATCATCGGTATCGGCAGGCTCAGCAGCTGCTGCACCGCCGGAAACGACCTCAAAGGTAACCTCAACATCTGTGATGGCATCCATGCCTTCAACTGCAAAGTAGCTGGTTGCCCAGATGTTGTACCAGCAGATATCGAATACTCCGGCATCGGTGAGGGTGGTGGGATAGCCTTCGGTAAGAGCTATTTCCTTGCCGTTGATTTTCAGGCTCTTGGTGAGTACCTGAATATCGGAAGCAAGGTCAGACTTTTCCTTTTCCCCGGCTTCTACTGCGGAATCCTTGATGTAAATAACCGTCAGAGTATCGGGAGTGATGGAAAGACCTTCAAGCTTTAAGGTATATTCACCGTCTGCATTGACTGTTACAGGGTCGCTTGATGCAGTCGTCCAGTTGGCGCTGTTGCCGGCGTAAAGAGCTATATCGGCAGAGCCTTCAAAGGCGCTGACGGAAACAGCCATTGAAACGCAGAGAACAACAGCGGCGAGTATTGCTATTACTTTTTTCATTATATTTTCCTCCAATCATTTTTGCTGTTCTACAGCTAATTGAATTATAGCACACAAATTATGCAATGTAAATAACATTTTGTGCAAAGTTTCTTTTCTTCTTACCGTGAAAAAATCAGCCCAACAGCGGCGGACAGTCAAGC
>CALDFS010000290.1 GCA_937942105.1 uncultured Ruminococcus sp.
AGCGCAGAAGTGAAGCGCTCTTCCTCATATTATCGGATCTGAAAAGATATGAGCCGGAAACCAAGACATTTGCCCCGGCATGTCTTACCCGCGGAGCGGTCTTATCGGTTATGCCGCCGTCCACCTCGATATCCAGCGGGATATTCATATAGTCTGCCCGAGCGCGCAGCGAGGCTATTTTATCAAGAGTGAATTCAATAAATCCCTGACCGCCGAATCCTGGCTCCACCGTCATAACAAGTGCCATATCCAGCTTGTTAAGGTAGGGATAAAGCGCGCTGACAGGGGTATTCGGTTTTACCGACATTCCCGCCTTCATTCCCAGCGAGTGGATTTTATCAATCAAAGCGTCCTTATCGCAGTCTGTTTCCTCATGAAATGTGATTATATCCGCACCGGCGGATCTGAAGGCTTCTACGTACTTCTCCGGCTCGGAAATCATCAGGTGAACATCGAACGGCAGGGATGAATACTTTTTTATCGATTTCAGCACCGGCACGCCGTAGCTTATATTGGGGACGAAGTGACCGTCCATAACATCGAAATGAATCATATCGCAGCCGGAATCCTGCGCTCTTTTAAGCTCGTCCCTAAGATTGCCGAAATCGGCGGAAAGGATAGAAGCGGAAATAAAAGTTGTCATAAAAACACGACCTTATTTTATATCTGAAAGCAATACAAGGGGTATCTGTGCGGGGCAAAATCGCCCGCAAAAGCCCACATATAAACATAATTATACATATTGATTATACTACATAAACACAAACTATGCAAGCGGATAATTGCAAATATTTTATTAACTTTCGGATATTTGTGAAAAAAAGCGCCGTCAAAGTCTGACCTTGGCGGCTGTGGGGGTATTATATGATGAAACGGTCGGCAACGCCTTGAAATATAAGCTCTCTTTTCCGGTTTACTGCTGATGCGATGAGGCTTTGCCGTCTGCCGTTAGTTTATAATATGACGACAAGCGCGAAAATGCCACAAGTTTTTTCGCAAAGATTTTTCCTGTTACTTAGCAAATTGGTCTATCAGCATAGACTATATATTTAGCCTGCTGATATAGACAAAGCTTGATTGATGACTGACAGCAGCACTTTTATGCAGAATCAGTTAATCCCACAAGCCAAAAAGGGAGCGGATTTTACTCGCTCCCTATTGCTATTCAATTAGTCTTGTGAAACTATTCGGTCTGCCGCGTTTCAAGTGGCTAACCTTTTCTTCATTTCACCTATTCCAAATTGTACTTTGGACTCACCCTTTCACTGCTAATTTCTAATATTGGTTCCGTACATTTTCATTGGAATCAATCCTTTATATTTTATTGCAGTGCTTACTGCTTGGGGTTATATATCAATCGCTTTGCAACGCCTTAAAATTTTACAGCTTTATATGGCCCATTGGACTCATTACCTTTCTATTGGCTTGATTAAATGTTTGGACTTTTTGCCCACATGAGAATCACTCTTTCGATGTCAAGTCGGATTGGTTGGCTGATTATCTTGTTAAAACGTTGAAGCCGAGTTTGACTTCTTTAAGGTTATGCACAGATTGCCGGACTCACGCCTTTCTATATGGATTTTGGTTAGTTAGTTCCGCTTCGTGCAGCTTTCATAGAAATCAGATCCTTTTGTTAAGCTTCTGCGGATACACGGCTGTTGAAGCCTTGCAGCAGATTCACAGGTTGTTATCGGTTTGCCAGCCTATGCGCTTTGATTTTGGTATTTGCTGTAAAGCTCTTACCTCTTCATTGGAACCCTCTCCCTTAGTTTTGTTTAAGCTTTTCAAGCTTTAGCCGCCTTGGCTTTTTTTCTTTATCTCTCTTCTGTGATTACAATATACCATACTTTTTGTGATTTGTCAATAGGTTTTTTAAACTTTTTTAAAATTTTTTATTTATTTTTTCTTTTTTCTAAAACCATTGACTTTGAGGGCGGAATCGTATATAATATTAGCGTAATAATTCAAAGCAAACGTGACAAACTATATCCCGAAAGGAATCACTGATATTATGGATAATTTTAATGAGCAAGATTACACGCCCGAGCTTTATACCCTAAGCGATGAGGAAGGCAAGGAGCAAACCTTCGAGCTGATCGACACCTATGTTGACGGCGATGAAAGATATTACGCAATGGTCCCCTACTTTGAAAACCCGGATGACCTTATTCAGAGCGACGGCGATCTGATCATTCTTAAATCCGACTATGTTGACGGTGAGGAGATGCTTGTCACTATCGACGATGACGATGAGTACGAGCGCATAGGTGCTATCTTCCTAGATCGCATCGAAGAGATGTACGCCAAGATGGAGGAGAATGAATGCGACTACGACTGCGGCTGTGGTTCTGAGGATGATGACTGCGGATGCGGTCACTGCCATCACGAAGGATGCAACTGCGAGGACGACGACTGCTGTAACTGCCACGGGGACGCCTGATTGGTGCGGCTAACGTATCCCGAAAAACAAAAATCAATATTTTCTGCCCTGTTCGATTAAGCATGATTTTATAATCCAACACATATTATAAGGGAATCGGACTCCGGATTGAGGACTGCAGACCTCCCGCCCGCATACGCGGCGGACGAAGGGAGCGAGAGACTTCCGGGAGATTACCCACCTGCTTTAGTGCGGGTTTTATGTTTCATGTGGCGGCAGGGCGGAATTTTTATGCCACAAGAAAATCGGTGCGGACCTGTATAGCTTGGGTCTGCACCGATTTTTTTGCTGCTAAGGGCTATTTGCCGCAATAACTCTGTATGACCTTGGCGGCAAACTCTGCTGTTCCCTCTC
>CALDFS010000291.1 GCA_937942105.1 uncultured Ruminococcus sp.
GAAAGACATATAGACCGGCAAATCGTTTGCAAAAACATTTTTAATTCGCGTCTTAGCTGCCGTTACTACATCAATATCAGATTGCACCCGTTTCACAGCCATATCTTCTCACCGCACTTCGGACATACAACATACTTTCGGTCCGGAGTTACCTCTCTGCCTGTGCCGCTGTCATTATTATCAGCAGTGCAAGCGGTATTGGGAGTGAATGAGCTGTTGCTTACAGGCTCCTCAGAGTTCGTTGTAGGCGTTGTTGGAACGTTTGCACTTCGGATGCTATCAGCATCTTTTTTGTCAATCGTTCCGTACTCGGAAAGTATATCCGACACCTGATCGCTCTCCATTATCAGGGAGTTGAGCAGTTCATCGCTATATCCGGGGATATCAAAATCGCCATCCAGTTCCGCAATGAATTCGTCAAAGACAGAAAGATCGTCAGTACCAAGGTCAAAGATGCGGTTATCTGCCATCATCATTTTGATCTTTTCATTGCGTGTCATATTTGTTTTGATAATACAATAACCATCTTCATAGCCTGCCTTAACCATAGCCTGATACAGACCGTTTCCAATCCAAATCACACCGTCTTCGTCTATGACAAAGGGTTTAAGCTGACCGTTTTTCTTCAGAGAGCGCATATACTCCCGAATTTGAGTGTCGGGGTGCATTCTGATATTCTCTTCGTTTAACTTCAATTCAGATAGCTTTTTCTTGACTATCTCCATATTCACAGTTTTAATCTCCATCGTTCGTCATCTCCCTTCGAGAGAGAAGGAACGCCACGATGCCACTTGTCAGTACGGTAATCAGGCTTCCAACAGTCTTATAAATAGCGATATTCGTTATGTTACCATAAGCGAATACAGGGATACCCAGCACAAGCGCAGTAATTACGCCGTAAGAAACGCCGTTTGCCGAGAGCTTCTTGCCCATTAGTGTCATCGCTGTCGGAAGGAGAGTGGAAGCACGAAGCGTGCAGTAGAACAAGAACAGGTGTGTAACGGTCATACCGGGAACGTTTGCTACGAGAATTCCCAATCCGAGAAGAACAAGCATACTGCCTTTTGCCGCTTTGACGCTACACCCATAATCACTTGTGAGAGAAGCTACGGCGCAAAGATTACTGTCGATAGTGGAAAGCAGCCCGGAAACTACCATAAAGAGGAACGGCAGCATTGCCCACTTCGGGAACAGATGAGTAATCAGCTCGAAATTAACAAGACCGGCGTCGGTTGCAGCATAACCTGATCCGGCTGCAATGAATCCGAGAATACCCATCGAGAGAGGAACAACGGCAAACAATAGAGCGCCTAATAGGAATGCCTTGCCGATTTTACCTTTCTTGATAGAAAAAGCTCTTTGCCAAAAGCATTGGTCTCCGAATGGTCCAGCGATTAAACCGATGGCAGTTGGAATGCCGAATGAAAGAAGTACAGAAATGCCGTTTTTATCAAACAGTTTATCGAAGCTGCCACTTATGCCGCCAAGACCGTTGATGAGGTCAGAAGCGCCGTCATCCATAGACAATGCCCAAGGAACAAATACGGCACACGCAGCGAGCATTAGAATCATCTGCAAGGCGTCAGTCAATACCGAAGCCTTGATGCCGGAGAACTGCGAGTAAGAGAATGCTACCGCCGCAAGGATAACCGTCATCAGCCAAAACGGAATGCCAGTTATTACTGATAGTATTTTTCCACCTGCAAGAAGCTGAACGCCTGTTGATAGGATTGAGAGCAGTGATAGCTGTCCGAGATATACTTTTCTGACTTTCTCGGATTTATAGGTTGTTGCCATGAAGTCCGAGAGGGTAATGCCATTCGGCATTCGTTCTCGAATTCGTTTTGCGAAGGGGATAAACAGGATAAGGCAGAGCACATTCGGAACGAGAAACCAAAACAGCCCCGGTATTCCGTTGTTATATGCCTTTTCCGCAGATGTGAACAATGCAGGCGCCCATATCCAAGTAGCCGCAATGCTCATAGCCGACTGCCATGTACCGAGATTTCGGTTTGCAACATGGAAGTCATCGGCATTTTTGCTTTTTCGAGAGAAAAAGACAGTTACGCCGAGCATTAGTGCCGTGTAAACGGCGATTACGATAATACCATACATCGGTATTTCCTCCTTTTTATCTTTGACTAATGCCAACTCGCAAGGAGCAACGAGCCGGCGAGCCTCCTTTCCTCAAAAAGTACCGCCCGACACCATAAAGGCGCCGAGCGGTCGGTGATTAAGATTCTATGATTTATATTATAGCGTGCAAATTCGGGACATATGTGACATTCGTGACAACTTTCAGCCTTTTTCTGATTTTTCTAAATAGCGATAGCACATTTTCTTTACGCTGTACTCGGTATTGTTCCCGCCTATGTAGTCGGCGATTTTGTTCCATTCGTAGCCGTCTATATATCGCAGTTCCAGTATCAATCGTATCTGATAATCTTTAACGTTGCTGATAAAAGCTTCTGTTTCAGCGGCTTCTTTCTTATATTCGGAAAGCTTCTTTTCAAGATATACAAGCTTTGTTACGTTCTCCTCCACCGCGTTCTTAGGAGAGGAACTCCGCGGCATACCGCTGAGGTTGGCGCCATGAGGGCGGAGCCGGTCTCTGATGTCGGCTATTTGGTCCTCAGTCCTGCGGATCAGTCCTTTCAGGCTCATGAGTTTGCTTAATTTCCATCTTGTCATTTTCAGTCCCGCTTTCTGTATTGTCATCGCCGAATAGAATCTTTTTGCCTATAGGATCGAGCTTTGCCATAAGCTTTAGCTGTTGAGTCTTAAGCTTTTCCATATTTGCTATATAGCCGTTTATGGTTGACTTACGAAAATGTTTTCTTCGTGCCAAGGCAATTTGCGATGCGAGAAGCTGGCGGCGGTTGATTAGCTCACGCATTTTGCTGTCGATTACAATTACCATATACTTTTTTCTGCACTCAGGACATTCAAAGTATTGAACCTCGATATCGTCCTCGGTTACTTTGAGCAGGTTTGCGTTATCTATTGCGAATTTAGCTTTACAGCTATCGCAGACAATGTTGAAAATCATTGTTTCATCTCCAATCAGGTGTTTTTAAAACGTACTCTTTAAAATTACATTTTCCTTTTCTACACCGGCAATACAATGTATCTGCGTCATTTTTGCGATAGTACGAGTGAACACACTTCATACACTTTTTTAGCCATTCCGGTGAATCGTTGCTTTTTACTTTTTCTGTACACACGAAGTTTTCACACATTTCTATCCTTCCTTTCTTTTATCTAAGCATGATGAATACCTTGCTTCGGCAACTGATGAAATATTCCCTCATAACGAAATTTTTATTTGCCTGCTATTTGCCGGTCATTTGCTGAAGCAGCTCCGGGCTGTTGCTCATCAGCCCTCCTGTTCCATGCTTCGACCGCTTGCCGCTTACCTCGCTCACCATGATTGTATTGCATAAATACTCGGCATTTCTGGCAACCGACCCATCCCCACCCAAATGGTGGGTTTCCATTCGACATTCCTACGACCTCGTTCGTCTGCGCTTCGCCTCCGCAAAACGGACATGGTTTCAATTCACTCATTTCCACACCCTCTTTCAGCAGCTCCGGGTTGTCAAAGACATTGCCGATGACCTCACACCGTTTGCAGAAAAACTCGTTCAAGTCGTCCATCATGCCCGAGCAAACATCTTTTACCTTCCAACCGAAGCCTTCCCAGATAACCACATACAACGAGCTTTCGCCGTCATCATCATAAAATTGGCATATATCTCCTTCAAAGATTTTCTTTTTTTCATTCCTGTCAGGAGAGCCGGTGTATTGACCTATGGTTCGGTATTGACACAAATATGTTTTGTTGACTTTTTCGTCGATTATGACTACTCCGAAGCCATTATGCATATACCTCAAATCCACATAGCCATATACCCATTTAGGATTTTTAACTGTTTCACCAGTAACGACATCACACTCCAACTCGGTTTTCGCCCTAAACAAAATCTCTCGCATTCTTTATTCCTTCCTTTCTAATAGTTCCGGACTATCGTAGATATTGCCGATGATTTCCCACCATACATGCGGAACATTCCAATCGCTAAAGTGGATGTATGTCTCTTCTCCGATGTATTGGCAAACAAACGCACCTTCGCGAAATGCGACAAAAACATCAGAAGGATCTGCATCGCCTGAATAGTCGTTATGGATTTTTAGGATATCACCCTCGAAAATTCCGTTACCACTTTTGTCCGGTACGCCGATATACTCGCCGATGGTATCCTTGTCAACTTCAAACCATTCGTTTTGGTAAAGACCCGCAGATGGCTTCTGAATTATATATCCAAAATGCACATTGCCGGGAACACAAATGGTTTTGGTAGATAAATAGCCATACACCCAGCCCTCGCCGTCCGTTCGCTTGCCTCTGTATAAGCCTATGTTTTTACGCATCCTCTGCCACCTCCTTCAATCTCTTAACGTCTTCCGACTCAAGCCCAGATTCTTCATAATATGATATGCTGCGGCTTTATTACCCGCCATACAACTGTCATTCTGCCGCCGAGTGTGGCTTGCACTTCTCTGGTACTAAATAAAATCGGTTTCATTTTTGTTCCTCCTTCTGCTGAATCTTTGCCTTTCCAATCTTAGCTACTCATCTCACTGCCTTTGCCATTCAATCAACTCGGAGCCCTTCCTTCGCATAATTTGTCAGACTTTTCTCCGCCTTTGCCATGCCGTTCCGTTCCTTGCCTTGCCCATCCTTTCCATTGCCAGACCTCTCGATTCGGTACTATGCCATTCCGTTGCTTATCCATGCCAGTCCATTCCATTGCCCTGCGCGTCCGTTCATCGCTTGACCATGCAATTCCGTTGCTTTACGTTGCCATCGCTTTTCAGTGCAGCTCAGTGCCGCTCGCAATCATGCCTTTGCTTCTCTGTTCAGTTCAATACGCTACCTTTGCCGCTCAGCGCAACTCGAAGCTGGGCAGTGCCTTTGCTATTCCCCTTAGCGCGCTTCCGTGCAGCTTAGTACCATTGCGCAGCCCATCCATGCCCTGCCTTTGCTTATACTGCTTCTGGCTTGTTTCCGCCTATAACCTTGCCGTCCTTGTCAAGCTCTTCCCAAAGAAAACGACCATGCCCGGAGTTTCTCCACTGTCCTATGCCGGAGAATATGCCATAGTCGAACCACTCGCGGAGCGTTTCGAGGTAATCCTCCGACAACGCCACGACGGTAAAGGTGACAGAGGCACCCGCAGAGATTTCCTCGGATATAGCAAGCGTAGTCTGTTCGCCCTGAGCAGTAGAAGCTCTGAGCGGGCGCTGGCATTCCCCAGGCTCACCATAGTTTTCAAATAATATTTTGCGAGGGGTAGGGAATATCAGCTTGTCAATCTCTTTCTTAAACGCCTTGATACCGCTCGATCTTGTGTCTTTGACCTTTTTCAAGGCTCCGCAGGTGTCCTTGAAAAAGCCCTTTATCTGGTAGTCATACAAAAACGGTATGCCGTTCTCACGTGGAAAAATGGTCTTGCCCTTTTCAACGACTGCCTCGGTTCCAACGGCTTCTACTTCATCTTCGATTGTACTTGCGTTCGGAGACTTGCTGCCGATATACTCACGGCATATGTCCTCGTTCATAGGCAACGTGCCTAAGATGGATTCGATAAATGTCAATCTTACTGTGATAGATACTGTTTTCATAGTTTAATTCCTCTTTCATTTTTCTTTATTGATGTTTGTCTCCTCAAAATCGTATAAGCAACGTAATATGTTTTCGAGCCTTTTTCTTCCGCCGTTGTGGCTGTAGATAGATACGCGCCCGGTATTGTCGAGCGAATTTATCATTTCAGAAACGTCTTTAATAGCTTCCGATAAATTGCTGCATGGTTCCTGCTTGCAGGGCTTACCCAGATATCCAGCCGTCCAGCTTGCTTTTTCCTTCGTCAAACTTTTCATTTTTCTTCTCCGAAAATATGCTTGCTTAGTTCCCAAACGCCTAAAAGTTTATAATGAGAATCTGCGAAAACATTGTACATTTTGAAATAGTCTTCGTCAGTTGTGCATCCGATAATGGCCATTAAAAATAAATCAGTGTAGACTCCATAGTTTTTAGCTATGCACACAACTAACGTCTTAATGTCTGCCACACTATAAACATGCCATTCGTCGTCTATTTTAACGAAATACCTCATAAATCCAACTCCTCACGTGATTTGTTACATATTAAAATTCATATTTCACTCACACCATCAAAAGTCCTGAGCAATCCCGCTCCGCCGGCGGCATATCCTCTGGCAGCAGCTGAAAAGCGAGCAGACCGCCCTTTGTTTTTCCCACCGGCTTAAAGCCCGCTTTTATGTAGGTCAGCCCCCAAGTCTTTTGACCGTGTACCATTGTCGGTTTAACCTTTTTTGTATCGATAAAGGTTACCATGCCAAGCGCGGGAGGTTCGCCGAAGTATGCTCTTGTTGCCGCTACTGCTTCGCGTATCATTTCGGATGCAATGCCCGCTCCCTCGTTTCTGAACGCCGAGCATATCCAAGCACCCGCCCAAGCGTGATGAACATACTCGGCATAGGGGAAGGACGTCACCCAGAACGCTCTGCCGGTGCTTGTTTCCGCATAAAGCACTAAGCAACGCCCCGGCGGTACAAACTGCGGAGTTCCGGGCTTTTGCCGGTTGTAGTGCCTGTCGGCTAATTCACGCGCTTTCGGGTCTGCGCGGTTTGACATCTGCCATATCATTCAACCCAACACCTTTCCGGAAGCTCGCGAAGCAGTTCGTCAAACTTTTCCATATCAGCAAGGCTTCCTCTATCGCTTGCCGCTGCTTCGTATGCCTTCTCAATATTCTTAACAACCTGTAATATACTGTTGTTCTCGCCACGTAGGATATCCATTGTGGCTTTTAGATAGTCGTACTGTCTTTCAAGGTCGAAAAATGCAAGCGTGATTCCGACGCATTGACCGATTTTGCTTATCATTTCCGCCTTTGTGAGCCGCATTAAACGCTTTCCGGCCTCTGTCGTCGCTAATTTGCTTTCATAGCTGCAGAGTGAGTAGTAGTCTTCCTCAAAAGTGTCAAAGCCTATAGTGTTGTATCGGTTGCCGAGAAGGGCCACAGTGCAGTCGTCAAAATGCTGTTGAAAGTCATCTTCCAAGTAGCTGAGGTTTTCTATCTCCTCGCTTAGCATATTGGCAAGCGATTCGAGGTCTGCGAACGCCATTGCGAATTCGTAGGCTTCTTCTTCGTCGCCGTCAAGAGCCGCAACAAGATTTTCGCCTTCGCCCTTAAAAAACCAATGCACATCTGAACAGGCTGATTGGATATCATACAAGGTGCTGCCGATATAGTCCCATCCGAGGGTTGCAAGCGCAGGTCGCTTATATCTTAGATTTCTGGCTCTCTGTGCAGTTTCACGACGCTTGGCTTCTAAAACAAACTCATTTGTCATGCCTTCGCCGTCCTTTCGTTCTTGACATCTCCCGCTCCATGTGCTATACTACAATCAAGGGCATAATTTTCACGATCAGCCGCCTTTGGTGTTTCATCACCGGGGCGGCACTTTTCTTTTTCCTCGGCTGCCGAGAGAAACGAGCTGAGGATATCCGCAACTACATCACCATAAAATTCCGCAACCTTAGCCCGCTCATACTTCGTCATTGACATCTGATACACTCCTTTCAAAAACTTCTTTTTTGCACCGCTCGGGCGCATTCTTGCAAGCGTTTATGCAAGTCGCCAGCTGCTCGCAGTAATAACAGCAGTATGTACACAAGCGCGACCCGGGCATACCAACATACAGCCCGCATTTATGCTCCTTATCCACGCCCTCCGGCGCGAGTTTTTGCCCATGCTTTGGCATCTTGAGCACATCCTATCCATATATGATTTCGCCGAACAATGCCAGCTGAATAATCTGGTCGGCGATTTCAGCGTCAATCCTGCTCACGTCGATTCTTTTGTCATGGGTAACAAGCTCGTGATCTCCTCTGTCCCACTCGATAAAGGCTTCTATGCCTTTTAAAAGCTTTAGAAGCGTAAGCGTGTATTGCTTGTCCTCCTCGGCGTCATAAAGCTTAAGCTTGCCTCCGCGTGATATCTGGTCGCTGGCATACTCGCCAAGATACTCACCTCCGACGACTTCCGCATAACTACACCAGTATGTAATCCCGCCTTCAAGGGCAATTGACATGATATCGTCGATGTCACGCTGATTTATGGTTACATCCATTTTCAAATTCATTTTCATTCTTGTTTGTCTCCTTAAACATCCCCGAGCCATGCATCCAAGCTATCCTGAGCTTCCTTGCTTGGCTCGCTTTTTACTTCCGGCGGGGAGCACATCATTTTTCGCGCCTTTTCAATGCCTTCGCCAGCCTTGACTATCATCTTAAGCGACTGCGCCGCAACCCAAGCGGCGTTGCTCAGGTCTTCAAGCTTAGCGACAAGCTTAGTAATGTCTTTGGTGCTAAGCTCGATTTTGTCTTCATCTTCTCCGACGCTCATGCCTGCTCTTCCTCTCTTGTTTTTCCGTCAAGCAACCTTATGATTTCTTCGATCTCCGATATCTTCTTGTCTAAGTACTCGACGTTTCTTACGGCGTTTTTGAATTTGGGCGTACCGTCCGGGCCCTTTTCGAGCGACAGTTTTGCCCAACTCTCCCGCTCACGCTCACATTGCATTTTTGCCAGCTGCATGGTTGTGGTTACTTCAGCCAATTGCCAAATTGTCAAGGTTACGTTTACTTTCCTGTTTACGTCCATGTTATCCCATCCTTTCTTTTTCTGATTCTGCCCGCTCCGCATCCTTTCGCCTTTGACGAATCAAAGCCCAGTCTCGGATCAGATATAATCCATTCAGCCCTAATGCAATCACCGCTATGTAGAACGGTGCTTCTTTAATTATTTCTTTAAACATTTTTATTCTCCTTATAAATCATTCTCCGAAGCGTTTCGGGGCAGTCCGGTGCAAGCTCGATATCATCAAGCTCTAACCGCGTCCGGCTGTTCAGGGCTTGGGAATCCCTACAGTCCACATAAATTCTAAACTGACCCTTTTCGTTTACCGTGAGTGTCACTGATTCAATCCATTTATACTTTACTTTTCCGAGACGCCAGAGGTCCGTCGTTGTGTTGGCACAGGTGACAACCGGCGCTCTAGCTCGCATGATTCGGATTGCTTCGTTCACGGTCATAGCTTACTCCTACCGTCATTCTCTTTTTCTGCAATCTGAATATTTCTCACAGCCTGCTCAAAATAGCTCTTCTTAAGCTCGACCCCGATATGGCGCCGTCCCATCTTTATTGCCTGATATCCTGTCGAACCGATTCCGTCAAACGGATCAAGTACGATTTCGCCAGGCTTGCTCCACAGCTCTATGCAGCGCTCAATCACGGGTAACTGTAGCGGACAAATATGCCTTTCATCCTTTTCGGCTCTCGCACTGTTCCGCTGGAGCGTTGCACTTTGGTTAATATCCATCCAAACAGGAGACGGATATTCTTCCCATACAGGAGAAGCAACCTTTTGCCAATGCTCGACCGGGTATTCTTCAGCAGTATGACTTATTGGCTTGGGGTTTATGCCGGGCTTACGAAAAGTCACAACATAATCAGGTATGCCCATCCTGCTCATTGCAGAATCTTTTTTTATTGTCTTCCAAAGAAGCCCGAGCGCCTTTGTGCGCTGCATTGCTGTGACGGGATTCTTCCAAATGCAGACCTCGGAATGATATATGAAGCCGAGCGACTGCATCCATCTAATCACATCACCGCGGAAGTCTCTAATACCTATAATGCCATCGCGTTCCTTTGACGTCGGCAAATTCATGCAATGTATCGATACAAGCCTGCCGGGCATCATAATCCGATACCACTCTGCACCGAGGAAACGATAATGCTCCTCAAACTCTTCATACGTTCTGCTGTTTCCCATGTCCCTGCCGCTGTTTGAGTATGTATATAGCGACGCAAACGGAATAGATGTTATGCAGTAGTGTATGCTGTTTGACGGTATGCCGGTAAGAACTTCGCAAGAGTCCCCCTGATATATCGTCCAGCTTTCGCCCTGCGCTTGGTTTAATACTTTCATACTGCGTAGCCTCCTTCAATAAGCCAAGCCGGAGTAAGCATTTCAACGCTTGGCGTATATTCTTCTGTCATCCTTACGGTTGCTTTGATTTCAGATGACAGGATATCTTTCGTATGCTTCACCATCTCGGCGACCATCTGCTTACATTGCTGATCTTTTCGCTCGATGTTTTCCTTAACTGCGCCCTCAGTGGTAGAGATGACTATATAAACATTAACATCATTCGTCTGACCGAAACGCCAGCATCGGCGGATTGCCTGATACAGCATTTCATAGCTGTCGGATAAGCCGACAAAAATCATGTTGTGACAGCATTGCCAGTTGAGTCCGAAACCGGCAATGCTCGGTTTGGTTATAAGCCGAGGGAGAAGTCCCTCCGAAAAGGCTGTCAAGCGAATCTCTTTTCGCTCGGATGTGTCTGAACCTCTGACCTCACGTGATTTTGGTATCATAGCGCGAAGCGTGTCAGCTTCATCATTGAGGTCGCACCATATGAGCCAGCTTGAATCTGCGTCATTTTCAATCAGCCTTGCGGCAGCTCTGCATCTGGCGGTCATGCTGACACGCCGCGCTTCCCTACGTTCTGAGAGAGTGGATGCAATCTTGCCGTCACTTGGTACTTCGATATACTTGATATTAAGCTTGGGCAGTTCATAGCCAGCTCCGCTATATCCGAGATCTGCCGGAGTAGTAAGCACGACCGCCCAGCTTGTCAGCCAAGTCCAGAAGTCCTGCGCGGCATGACCTTTGAGCCTCCATTTGCTTGTCTCGCCGCCATCGTGTACAAAAAACGTTGCAAGCATCTCGGTTCGCGTCATCACACCGAGAAATTCTGCCTGATTGCCAAGCTCCATATAGTCATTGGGTGCGGGTGTTGCGGTGCATGAGAGCTTATACGGAGTATTCCGGCAAGCCTCAATAATCTGATTGCGAAGCTTTCCGCTGTACTGCTTCAGCACCGAGCTTTCGTCAAGTGCTATGCCGCTGAATGCGGAAAGATTGAAATGTTCGAGCATTTCATAGTTTGTTATGTTGATACCGGATCTGACATCATCCTGCGTCCGGCAGATATTTACGTCATATCCAAACTTCCTGCCCTCGTTCCGCGTCTGCCGTGATACTGCAAGGGGAGCTATGATTAACGTGGGGCGGTCAGTATGCCTTGCAACGATATCGCACCATTCAAGCTGCTGTATCGTCTTGCCAAGCCCGCAATTCTCAAACAGCGCCGCCTTACCTTTTTTCAGCGCCCAGCAAACGATGTCCTTCTGCCAGTCAAAGAGACTTGGGTTCATGTTTTCTTTTTCAAAGGAAAATCCACAGCACGGAATAGTTGCAGCTTTTCTTGATAAGAATTCCGAGTAATTCATATTTCTTATTCCTCACCGAATTGTTCAGCTAAGTCCTTAAGCTGTTCTGCAAGGTCTTTGTCAAAGTCGTCATCCGAGACTTCCTTTTCCTTATGAACATCAAAACTGTTTTCATCTTCAACAGAGTTATCCATCTGCTCACGTATATATAATTTGCTTGTGCCGTTAAGCATTTCTATCTCTTCATCCGACATCTGATATCCCAAAGCGCATAAGCCCTGATAAAGCGTTTTTAGCTTCTTATTTTCCTCAAAGCGACCGGCATAATCCGCACAGCATGCATTTGCGCTGTCGCACCAAAGCGAGTATGCATGGAATAGGAGTGCTTTTTCGGGATGCTTTGCGACAAACTCAAGGATTTGAGCATGTACTTCCGGGTCGCACCGGTTTCCGCTTTCAAAGCCATAAAGCGCATAAAATGTTTCGGTTCCGGACACGGATGCAGAGTATCCGGTAAACCATGCACGGTGTATAAGCTCGGTAATCTGACGAAGCTGA
>CALDFS010000292.1 GCA_937942105.1 uncultured Ruminococcus sp.
GCCAAGGCTTGGCAGGGTGTGCGCCAGAAGATTGTAGCTTCCGCCGTATATAGTCTTTTGAGAGACGATATGCCCGCCGTTCTGCGCTAAGGCTTCAAGGGTATATGTGATTGCCGCCGCACCCGAAGCAAGGGCAAGCGCCGCAACTCCGCCTTCCAAAGCGGCTATGCGCTTTTCCAGAACCTCCTGCGTGGAGTTTGTAAGTCTGCCGTAGATGTTTCCGGCGTCGGTAAGACCGAAGCGGGCGGCGGCGTGAGCGCAGTCGTGGAAGACATATGAGGTGGTCGCGTATATCGGGACTGCCCTTGAATCGGTTGCGGGGTCGGGGTTCTCCTGACCAACGTGGAGCTGTAGGGTTTCAAATTTATATTCAGACATGATAGTTATTTCCTTTCGTTTTTAGAATGTTTTATATTAAGATGCTTTTATTTCCGTGTACATCCCATACACATTCGCCCGAAACGGAAATTCTCTCTTGCGAGCTTTTCAAAATAGTTTTTCATGATGTCGCCCTCCAATTACCTACTTGTTAGGTTGGTATTATGATAGCACATAAAACCTACTTTGTCAATAGGTATTTGAAAAATTTTTTAGTGATGTAGAACGTTAAAGGAGTAGTGCTCTAATGCTCTTCTAATACAAAAAGCCACCCCCGACATTACCATCGGAAGTGGCTTTATCGCTAATAATATATTCAGTTACCCGTTAATCTCCTGCGGGGCCTCGTGCGACTGCGCCGCGCGCTCAACATACGCTTCGTTCTTAACGACCTCGGCGTTGTTGTAGACCTGCATACCTGTACCTGCGGGCAGGAGCTTGCCTATGATAACATTCTCCTTAAGTCCAAGCAGATGGTCGGTCTTGCCCTTGATGGCAGCATCGGTCAGAGCACGGGTAGTCTCCTGGAAGGAAGCCGCAGAAAGGAAGCTTTCCGAGCTGGAGGACGCTTTAGTGATACCCTGAATTACAGGGCTGGTTACGATAAGTCTTGCAGACTCGTCGCCGGCGTCGATTTCTTCCTGAATCTGAGCGTTGATTTCTTCGATCTCGTGCTTATCAACAAGTGTTCCGGGTAAGAGGTAGCTCGAACCGGAATCCTCAATCTTAACCTTGCGGAGCATCTGGCGGGTTATTACCTCGATATGCTTATCGTTAACATCAACACCCTGCAGGCGGTAAACCTTCTGAACCTCGGTGATGATGTAGTTTCTTACAGCCTCCGGGCCTAAGATGGCAAGGATATCTGCGGGGTTCTTGGAGCCTGCTGTAAGCTCGTCACCGGCTTTTACCTCGTCCCCGGGCTTAACCATGATTCTGTAGTCCCACGGGATGGCGTACTGCTCGACCTCGCCGGTATTGGTGTTGGTGACTACTATAACCCTTGACTTCTTGATTTCCTCAATGCTTATAACGCCGTCAATTCTGGTAAGAATCGCCGCGCCCTTGGGCTTTCTGGATTCAAACAGCTCTTCAACTCTGGGAAGACCCTGAGTGATATCCTCCGCCGATGCAACACCGCCGGTGTGGAAGGTTCTCATGGTAAGCTGAGTACCAGGCTCACCGATGGACTGCGCCGCGATGATACCTACAGCCTCGCCCACCGAAACAACGGTGGAGTGAGCCAAATCCATGCCGTAGCACTTTGCGCATACGCCGCGCTTGGACTTGCAGCCCAGAACCGAGCGGATGGCTATACTATCCCTTCCCTCGGCGTTGAGGGCGTCTATAACCTTCTTGGCGTCAACAGGGGTCATAAGCTTGTTCGAGGACATTATGACCTCGCCGGTCTTGGGATTCTTAAGATCTTCAACTAAGAATCTGCCGACAAGTCTTTCGGCGAACGGCTCTATCATTTCGTTGCCGTTCTTGATTTCAAAGACCTCTATGCCCTCATGGGTTCCGCAGTCGTCCTCGGTGATGATGACATCCTGCGAAACGTCAACCAAACGTCTTGTAAGATATCCCGAGTCTGCGGTACGAAGGGCGGTATCGGTCAAGCCTTTACGCGCACCTCTCGAGGCGATGAAGTATTCGAGGATGGTAAGACCTTCACGGTAGTTGGCTCTGATAGGCATTTCGATTGTAGCACCCGAGGTGTTTGCAATAAGACCTCTCATTCCTGCCAGCTGTCTTATCTGAGCGATAGAACCACGGGCGCCGGAGTCGGACATCATGTAAATCGGGTTGTATCTATCGAGGTTTGCCTGCAGTGCGGCAGTAACATCATCTGTCGCCTTAGACCATATCTCGATGAACTTCTTGGACTTGCCCTCGCGCGAGATGAGTCCGCGCTTGTACTGCTTATCTACCTTATCGACCAGCTTATCGGCATTGGCAAGGATATCCTTCTTTGCCGGAGGAACAACAGCGTCACAGACCGCAACGGTTATTGCCGCCTTGGTGGAGTACTTGAAGCCCAAGGCCTTTATGCTGTCCAGCACCTCGCTGGTCTTGGTGGTGCCGTGCTTGCGGATACATCTTTCGATGATATCGCCGAGCTGCTTTTTCTTGACTAAGAAGCCGATTTCAAGGTCGAACTGCTTGGAGGAATCGGTTCTGTCAACATATCCTAAATCCTGAGGGATGTTTTCGTTGAAGATAAGTCTGCCCACGGTGGCGTCTATTATCTTGGATACCTGCCTGTCCCCTGCGGTGCGGGTGACTCTTACCTTTACCTTTGCCTGAAGGGATACAACTCCCGCCTGATAAGCCATCATAGCCTCGTTAACATCGCGGAAGATCTTGCCTTCGCCCTTTTCGCCGTCCTTTTCAAGGGTCAGGTAGTAGGAACCCAGAACCATATCCTGAGTAGGAACGGTTACCGGCTTGCCGTCGGCAGGCTTTAACAGGTTATTGGCGGCAAGCATCAAGAATCTTGCCTCGGCCTGAGCCTCAACGCTTAAAGGAACGTGAACGGACATCTGGTCGCCGTCGAAGTCGGCGTTATACGCCGTACATGCGAGCGGGTGGAGCTTTAATGCCCTGCCCTCTACAAGTACAGGCTCAAACGCCTGAATACCAAGGCGGTGAAGTGTGGGCGCACGGTTGAGAAGTACTGGGTGACCCTGAATTACATTCTCCAAAGCGTCCCAGACCTCGTCCTTACCTCTTTCAACCATCTTCCTTGCGGATTTGATGTTTATCTGGGGGTTGGTGTCAACCAATCTCTTCATAACGAACGGCTTGAAAAGCTCCAACGCCATCTCCTTGGGAAGACCGCACTGATACATCTTAAGCTCGGGTCCTACAACGATAACCGAACGACCCGAATAGTCAACACGCTTGCCTAAAAGGTTCTGGCGGAATCTTCCCTGCTTGCCCTTTAACATATCCGAAAGGGACTTAAAGGCGCGGTTGTTGGGACCTGTTACCGGTCTGCCATGGCGACCGTTGTCGATAAGTGCGTCAACAGCTTCCTGAAGCATTCTCTTTTCGTTTCTTACGATGATGTCCGGGGCTAACATCCTCTTCAAGCGGTTATTTCTGTTGATGACCCTTCTGTAAAGGTCGTTAAGGTCACTGGTGGCGTATCTGCCGCCGTCCAGCGGAACCATAGGTCTAAGCTCGGGCGGGATTACCGGAACAACATCCAGAATCATCCACTCGGGGCGGTTGCCTGATATTCTGAACGCTTCGACTATTTCAAGCCTCTTCAAAAGCTTCAATCTCTTCTGACCGGCGGGCAGATCCTTAAGCTCGGTCTTAAGCTCGTTTGCAAGAGCCTCAACATCGATTTCTTCGAGCAGAGTCTTTATGGCTTCAGCGCCCATGCCGGCTTTGAATTTATCCTCAAAACGCTCGCGCGCGTCCTGATACTCCTTTTCGGTGAGTATCTGCTTCTTTTCAAGGCTGGTGTCGCCGGGGTCGGTAACAATATACTTTGTGAAGTAAAGCACTTCTTCAAGGCGCTTCTGGGAGATTTCAAGCATCTGACCGATTCTTGAAGGCGTTCCCTTGAAGTACCATATGTGGGATACCGGGGCTGCAAGCTCGATATGTCCCATTCTTTCACGTCTTACCTTGGCGCGGGTTACTTCAACTCCGCAGCGCTCGCAGACCTTGCCCTTAAAGCGTATCTTCTTATATTTGCCGCAGTGACATTCCCAGTCCTTAGTCGGACCGAAGATCCTTTCGCAGAACAAACCGTCTCTTTCCGGCTTCTGGGTGCGGTAGTTTATGGTTTCGGGCTTCTCGACAACGCCGTGCGACCAGCTTCTTATCTGCTCAGGCGATGCAAGACCGATTTTTATTGAATCAAAAACATTGAAATCCAAAGTTTAAAACCCTCTTTCCTTTAATCGTTGCGCCTTAATTATACAAGATCCTCGGGTGAATCATCAACCTTGGTTGTAAATCCCGAAATTTCATCCTCATCTTCGGCAAATTCCGAATCATCATAATCATCCGAAACGGAATCGCTGGTGTAATCATCATCAAGGCTTTCGTCCGCCGCATAGGTCATGCCATAGTCTGCCTCTTCATCCGCTGCGGGCTGAGGAATGATATCGTTATCATCGTCAAAGTTCTGCTTAAGGTCGATTTCTTCGCCATTTTCATCCATAACTCTGACGTCGAGGGTGAGCGACTGAAGCTCCTTTACAAGTACCTTGAAGGATTCGGGAACGCCCGCCTTGGGAACGTTCTGACCCTTTACAATTGCTTCATAGGTCTTAACACGTCCCACAGTATCGTCCGACTTGACGGTGAGGATTTCCTGCAAGGTGTATGCCGCGCCGTAAGCTTCGAGCGCCCAGACTTCCATTTCACCGAATCTCTGTCCGCCGAACTGAGCCTTACCCCCCAGGGGCTGCTGTGTTACCAGCGAGTAAGGACCGACAGAGCGCGCGTGAATCTTATCGTCAACCAGATGGTGGAGTTTAAGGTAGTACATTATGCCAACGGTTACGCGGTTATCAAATGGCTCGCCGGTACGTCCGTCATAAAGGGTGGTCTTGCCGTCCTCAGCCATGCCTGCAAGCTTGAAGCATTCTCTTATATCCTCCTCGTGTGCGCCGTCGAATACAGGGGTCA
>CALDFS010000293.1 GCA_937942105.1 uncultured Ruminococcus sp.
TTCCTGTCCTTTTCTATTGCCGCCGCGATTTCATCGGTCATGCAAGGCGGATTATCCATATAGGATAGCCATTCGTCAAGCTCGTTTTCGCGTTGGATTCCCCATATCGGCAGAACATTGTCAAACTGCCCGATAAAGGCATACGCCATCCTTGAATCTGTGATGATTCCGCCAGCTAAGCCCTTCATGGCTATAAGACCCATGTTTTTCTCGCGGCACATTTGTGCCAGTGCAAGCTCGCGCTCGCCTGAAAGATAGCTGAACGGGAACTGCAATGTTTCATACAGCCCCGATTCTATGCTTTCCTCGGCAACGCCTATCTTATGGGCAGTTATGCCGATGTGCTTAACCATTCCCTGACGCTTGAATTCAAGCATCTGCTCATACATTCCGCTTCCGTCATCAGGCGATATACATCTCGGCGCACAGTGGAACTGGTAAATGTCTATGTAGTCAGTTTTCAAAAGCCTTAGGGATGTTTCCAGCTGGCGCTTCATCTCATCCGGCGTTGAAGCCATGGTTTTGGTTGCGATATAAATATTTTTGCGGACGTCCGAAAGCGCCCTGCCTATCTTTTCCTCGCTGTCGGAATATGCCCTTGCGGTATCGAAAAAGGTCATTCCGCCATCGTATGCGCGGCGCAGAAGGTTTATTGCGCTGTCCATATCGTCCCGCTGAACGGGCAAAGCGCCGAAAGCGTTCTGAGGGGTGGTGATGCCTGTGCTTCCAAGAGTTATTTTTCTCATGTTATCAGTCCTTTCCTTATGTGAATTATAGCACATTGTGGTTCGGTTGGCAACTAAAATCATCAAAAAAGCCGCCCCTGCGATAATATTTTCGCAGAAGCGACTGAAAATTAAATGTTCTATTTAGGCAGTCTAACCGTAACGGTAGTGCCTTCGCCAACTTTGCTTTCAAGTTGTATATTTCCATTCATATACTGCACCGCGTGCTTGACGATCGAAAGCCCCAGACCGGTTCCGCCTGTTTCCTTTGAATGGCTCTTGTCAACCCGATAGAACCGCTCGAATACCCTTGCCTGATGCTCCGGCGGGATTCCTATTCCGGTATCTGAAACCTTTATAACTGCTTCGCCCGAATCGCTTTCTATGCTTACGTCAACGCTTCCGCCGTCCTTATTGTACTTGATGGCATTCTCGCAAAGGTTGTATATAATCTCCTGCAAAAGCCTGCGCACGCCCGATATCGTAAAGCTTTCACTGCTGAGCTTCAGAGCGATACCATTGCCTGAGGCAACAGGTGCAAGCAAATCTATCTGACTTTTTGCAAGCTCGTATAAATCAACATCCTCGCAGGGGAGGTCCTCTGCTTCGTCGAGCTGTGAAAGCCTGATTATATCCTCTATAAGAGTAACGAGCCGCGAAGCCTCCTGCCTGATTTTAGAAGCAAATCCGCCGACGTCTTCACTTCTGACAATGCCGTTTTCAATAAGCTCAGCGCTTCCCATAATGGTTTGCAAAGGCGTTTTAAGCTCATGAGATACGTTTGCGGTGAACTCTCGCCGGTTTCTTTCGGCAAAAACTCTGTCTGTAATGTCGAATATCAGAATAACAAGCCCTGCTTTTTCCTTGTCTGATTCTATCGCGCTGAAATTGAGCTGATATTCTCTGCCGTTTCTTGGCATTTCAAGAACGCTTTTGCCCGAAGAAAACGCTTCTTCAAGGCAGAAGCTTATCTCTCGGCTTCGCTCTATCATAATAAAATCCCTGCCCAATGCGTCGCCGCCGGCGCCCAAAAAGCTTTCTGCGGCAGGATTAATGCTTATTATCTCATTCTTTCCGTTTAGAAGAACAAGCCCCTCGTTCATGTTTTTTATGACTGCATAAAACTCACGCTTGCTTGCGGCAAGCTTTTCCTTCTGGCGTGATATCTGCCTTTGCTGCTGTTCAATGTGTGTCAGCAGGGGAGATATCTCATCGTAAGCATTATTTTCAAGCGGCTTGTCTAAATTCAGGCTGTTAAGCGGCTGAACTATCTTTTTAGACATCCTTCCTGCGAAAACAAGCGAAAGAGCCAAAGCTGCGGCAACTATAATCAGTATGGGGCGAAGCATCCCCAAAATCAGCGCCGGAACAGTCATTCTGCTGGCAGA
>CALDFS010000294.1 GCA_937942105.1 uncultured Ruminococcus sp.
CCCAAGCGGGCAATTCTGAAAGTGCATGCATATAGTCCTCCTGCAAATTCGCAGTAAATGCTTTTGTACACCGAATAATATAATATTATAACACACACGCGCCCCGGTTTCAATATTTTCATAAGAATTTCATCTTGACAGCGCCGGGCGATTAGAATATACTTATGTAAACACTTCGGAAAGGATGGTCTGCATGTGGGAATATGACGATTTGATTTTATACATAGCGTCTGAGGCGGAAGATATTATCGGGCAAAAAGGCAGAGCAGTTTTTGCTATAGACGGTCGCTGCGCTTCGGGAAAGACTACCGCCGCTCGGAAAATATCCCAAGCTCTCCCCTGCACCGTATTCCATGCGGACGATTTCTTTCTGCGCCCTGAGCAGAGGACAGCCGAAAGATATGCAAGTCCCGGTGGAAATTTAGACCGGGAGCGGTTTTTGAGTGAGGTACTTCTGCCGGCTGTGAATGGCAAGGCTGTCAATTATCGTCCGTTTGACTGCAAGGTCATGAAAGTGCTTGAAGCGCAGGTTATTCATCCCGAAAAGATAATTATTGTCGAGGGCGCATACTGCTGTCACCCGGAGCTGTGGGACTACTATGACCGGCGGATTTTCTTTACGGTATCGCCGGAGGAGCAAATATCGCGTATAAGAAAAAGAGACGGCGATACCCTCAAGATGTTCATTGACAGATGGATTCCGTTGGAGGAGAGATATTTTTCTGAATTTGGGATTATGCAGAGATGCGATAAGGTATTTATCAATGAATAATAAAGACGTTCCCTTGGCGATTTCACGCTTTCGGGAACGTCTTTTTGATTTTGCTTTATGCTTTATCATATCCGATAAGGAAATTCTGCGCATCGAGTGGCTTATCGTCCGAGACGGCGGGGGTATATGTGCCGTCGGAGTTAAGAACCTGAGCCTTAACGTTATCGGCAAGCATTATCCGCAGATACTCGCTTATTCTTGCCCTGATGTCGGGGTCTAAAACAGGTGTGGCTATTTCAACGCGCTTGTCGGTGTTCCTTGTCATAAGGTCGGCGGAGGAAATATACATCTTCATATCCTCACCCTCACCGAAGCAGTATATTCTGGAATGCTCCAAAAATCTTCCCACAATGCTTCTTATGCGGATGTTTTCTGTCTCTCCGGGAACTCCGGGAACAAGGCAGGCTATTCCTCTTATTATAAGGTCTATCTGAACGCCCGCTTTGCTTGCCTGAATCAGCTTATCTATTATGGTCTTATCGGTAAGGCTGTTCATCTTTGCAAGGATCCTTGCGGGACTGCCGCTTTCTGCCTTCTCAATTTCCATATCCATGCAGGTAATAAGTCCGCTTTTGAGAGTCTCGGGAGCGACAAGCAGCTTATTATAGCGGAAATCGGTGTTGCAGATGGCTATATTTCTAAAGAACGCCGCAGCGTCCTCCCCTATCTCCTCGTTCGCTGTCAGTATATTCATATCGGTATACTGCTTGCTGGTTGATTCATTGTAGTTGCCTGTGCCTAAGTGGGTTATGTAGCTAAGCTTTTCGCCCTCTGAGAGCACTATTGCTATTATCTTTGAATGAACCTTGAAGTTGTGCATACCGTAGATAATGGTGCATCCGGCTTCCTGAAGCACGCTTGCGGCGTTGAGGTTGTTTTCCTCGTCAAACCGTGCGCAAAGCTCTATAACAACCGTTACCGACTTGCCGTTTTCGCTTGCTTTCTTTAGTGCCTCAACTATCCTTGACTGATTTGCAAGGCGGTATATGGTTATCTTTATAGAGAGGCAGTCCTTCCTCTCGGCGCACTCGTTTAAAAGTTTGATTAAAGGCTCCATACTCTCGAACGGATAGCGGAGAAGTATGTCCTTTTTGCGCACCTCGTCTATCATCGAGGGCGCGTTTAAAAGCCTTTCTGAAATCTTGGGTTTGAAGGGCGCGTAAGAAAGTTTTGCCGCAAGCTCTTTATCTATCCTCCTCGGAAGGCTGAAAAGATATTTGAAGCTGAAATTGGAGCGCACCTTGTATATCAGGTTTTCCTGAATGCCCAGAGCCTCGGTGACGAACTTCATAAGCGACTTGCTCTCGCCGTAAACTTCCAGCCTTATGGCGTTCTGGATGAGGCGGGTTTCGA
>CALDFS010000295.1 GCA_937942105.1 uncultured Ruminococcus sp.
AACACTGTTTGAAAAAGTCGCCGATGAGTGGTGGGAAGTCCACGAGCCAGAGCTTGCATACAATACAACCAAGGGCTATAAACCAGCAATAAAAAGAGCGATTGAGGCGTTCGGCGACACCCCAATCGATAATATCGCACCGCAGCAAATTGCAGCGGAAATAGCGGCTTTTTCACATAACCGCGCCGACAAAACTGTCCGAACTCAGCTGATGGTGTATAATCTGATTTTTAAGTATGCGGTCGAAAAAGGATATGTCCGTACTAATCCCGCTCGGGATCTTTCCGTTCCGAAGAATCTCAAAAAGCAAAAGCGCACTTCCCCCTCGCCTGAAGATATCAAGCGGGTAAAGGAATCAACAGACTGCACCTTCGGTATGTTCGCTTTCTGGGCGCTATATACTGGGCTACGTAAGGGTGAGTTACTTGCCTTGGAGTGGAAGGACGTTGACATTAAGAACCGCACGATAACGGTTAATAAATCTTTATATCACGATAACAACCGCCCACACGTTAAACTTCCAAAAACTCAAACGAGTATAGCTGTTATACCGATACTGGATGTTCTGCTCAAAAAAATAAAGCCATCGAGCGGGCTTGTGTTCCCAGACGACGACGGCGGCTATATGCCAGACACACATTTTGAAAAAAAGTGGCGCACTTACTGCAAAGAATCAGGCGTCACCGCCACCCCACACCAATTCCGCCACGCATATGCAACCATGCTTTTCGAGGCAGGAATCCCACCAGAAGAAGCTCAGGCGCTTCTGAGGCACGCGCAACTGTCAACCACGATGGATATATACACAGACCTAAGAGAAGCTAAACTAAAGAAGATACATGAGAAAGTATATGCAATAGATATTGAGTAGGCTTTTTATTTTTTGTGTAGTTGGTGTGTAGTATGCCTATAAAACCCGCTATAATGCAAAGATTTAATATAGTTCGTATCCCTCCTGCTCCGCCAAAAAGAAAAGCCGCCGGCAAGGTGGCTTTTCTTTTTGTACTTTTCTCTTTTATCTCTTATCTTCTATGATTTGGAGGCTTTTCCACATAAAAGATAAGAGATAACAGCTGAGGTATAGGCTTTCGCCGATTCGCGGTTTATACCTTCTTAACAAACAGACACCGTATAGCATTGAGCACAGCCAATATCATAACCCCGACATCCGCAAAAATCGCAAGGTACATATTCGCAATACCTATAGCACCCAGCGCAAGGCAAGCGAACTTGACCGCCAGTGCAAGCACTATATTCTGGTATACTATGCCAAGGCACTTTCTGGAAATCCGTATCGCCTTGGAGATTTTCAGCGGGTCGTCATCCATCAGAACGATATCTGCGGCTTCTATGGCGGCGTCGGAGCCCATGGCTCCCATTGCTATGCCTATATCCGCGCGCGAAAGAACAGGGGCGTCGTTGATGCCGTCGCCGACGAACGCAAGCTTTGATTTGCTAGACTTAGCCTGCAAAAGCTCCTCAACCTTTTCAACCTTATCAGCTGGCAGAAGCTCGCTGTAAACATTGTCGATTCCCAACTCCGCCGCGACCTGATTTGCCACCTTTGCGGCGTCGCCGGTGAGCATTACGGTATTATCTACACCCGCCGCTTTCAGGGAGGATATAGCCTGCTTGGAGTTGGGCTTTATCACGTCGGATATTACAATATGTCCGGCATATTTGCCGTTGACTGCCATGTGGATGATTGTTCCGGTGCTGTGACAGTTGATGCATGGGATACTCAGGCGCTCCATCAGCTTA
>CALDFS010000296.1 GCA_937942105.1 uncultured Ruminococcus sp.
TTTCCGCCCGAAGCTGTAAAGGGGATACAAATCGTCCTCATATGCGATGGAGGAATGAGTGAAATCATCCCCGGTGGTGAAGTGAATCGCCCTTGAAATCATTGTGGTTGAGCGTGTTAAAAGAATATAGATATTGTGCATAGTGTTTTACCTGATGGATTTTGCCCTGCCATTTAAGAGGGAAAACCTATAATAATCGAAAGCCTTGTATCAATGTATTCGGCGGAAATGCTTCCGCCCATTTTTTCGCAGAGTGTTTTTGCGATTGACAGCCCCAGCCCGGTCGAGCTTCTTGCGGCTTCAACGGTATAGAACCTGTCAAACAGCCGCCCAACCTGAACCTCGCTCAACGAAGCCGCCGTGTTCCCGATGGTGATAATCCCATCCTGCGAAAGGGTAACGCTCAAATCGCCGTCACTGTATTTAAGGGCGTTTGAAAGGACGTTTCCGAGTATCCTTGAAAGAAAGCCCTTGTCGAGTCTGCGTATAATCTCATTCTCGCATATGGATATTTGGGGCGTGATTCCTCTGCCGGTAAGCGCACCGTAGAAACCGGCAACAGCATCCTCAACAGCCGCATTCAGCGAGATATCTGCAAGCGCAGGCTCCTCGTCGGCGGAAAGGATAACAGAATAGCGGAAAAGCTCCTCGGTGAGCAGCTTTAAGGCGGACGCTCGCTCCGAGATGAGATTAACATACCGCGTTGTGCTTTCATTCATCGGCTGAGCGCGCATTAAATCAAGATATCCGCATATTGCGGTCAGCGGTGTTCTTAAATCGTGAGAGATGTTAGTTACGGCTTCTCTTAGCTCCATATCGCCCTGCTCAAACTGCCGTTTAAGGCGGCGAAGCTCTCGCAATTCACTGTTGATTTCAGCGGCAAGGCGGGTTATCTCCTTATCCTGCGAGGATACGGAAATAAGAGTGTTAGTATCCATCGAGCTTAAAACTCTTTCGGAAAAGCCCTTACGGATTTCGGCAATGCTCCTTTTTAAAAGATAAATTTTAATAATAGCGGCAATAAGACCGCAAAAAAGCAGTGCACACAAAATCCATACTAACATCATATCACCTACAGTGTATTATTTCAAGTCTTTTTTGTTGAAAATCAGCGCGCCGGTCAAGGTAAATATAACCACAAGCCCTCCGGCACAGCAGGCAAGCCTTGCAGGGCGGGCAATTTCCATTGAAAGTATCTGAATAGCCTGCGAGCCGGGATTTATATCCATCAGCCATTTATAGGCTTCAAGCCTTGCGCCTGTAAGGTAATCCGGGTTGGGAACAGGCTCAGTTTCAACGATTTCTCCGGCAGAATTCATCTCATATCCGCTGACAAACTCCGGTTCCTCAATCTTTGAATAGGTCGTCATTCCGAATATATACATTCCCGCAAACAAAAGAAGGCAGGCAACAGCCGCAGCAGCCTTTTTGGCAATCAGCATTGTTGCTGCGTTGTAGATGGCTGAAAACGCCGCCAAGGACAGTATCGAAAGCAGAACCGATATCATCAGCACCTTAATCGGAACGCTTGATTTGCCGATAGTTAAAAGGCAGACGGCAAGGTATGGAACAACGAAAGCCACCACCGCCATGATTCCGGATACAAAGTTGATAATAAGGTTGGATAGGTATATACCAACGCGGCTGCATCCGGCGATGATCTTGTTGCGGATAGTGCCGTCGGAGTATTCAGTTCCGCTGAACATCGAGCTTAATACGGCTGCGGCGCATCCTCCGAAAACGCAGTAGCAAAACAGTGCGTCGGCAAGGTCAACCGTAAATCCGTCGTTAAAATCGGACCATTTTGTATAGCCTGCAAAACAGCCGACTGCGAACATTACAACTATTGCGGACTGAAACAGTCTGTTTTTAAACAGCCGGGTAAATCCGGCGGAAAGCAATCTTGACATGATTATTTATTCCTTTCATAAAAGGTGTGTTCGGGGATATTCCCTTTTTCATTGACTTTATCGAAGGTCTTTTCGAGAAAAAAACATCACACCGAAAAGATTTATTATGACGGTTTCGGACAGCGAGACCGTGCAGCTGAGCAGGTGTTGCGTCATCTCGTTATTGGCAAGCAGTATGCCTTGACCTGTCTGGAGGATAAGACGCAAAGCCTCAAGGACGGTTCTTAACCATCCGCCAACATATTGGGGATTTGCATATGGTTCCCCACTGACAATCATGCCATCTATGTTAAAGGACATATCGCTTATCATCTCAGGCGCGCACAGGCGGGAATCAATATAGCTTGCAAAGAGTACCAGTGCAAACGAAAATATCATCGCTGCAACTGCACCCGCAGATTTCGAGCTTATGAGCATACCCATCAGTGCGTATATCGCCGTCAGGCTTGCGGTTATCATCACCGAAGCTAAAATATTTGAAATGAACTTTCCGACAATGGCTGCCGGACTTTCAATATACAGTAGTATTGTCACAGAAGCAGGCAGCAGGGAGGCGCACAGAATTATTATGCTGCAAACGAACACGGTGACGTAATTGGAAACATAAGCCGCTTCCCTTGATACTCCCGAAAGTATCTTTGTGCGAAGAGTGCCGCAGCGGTAATCATCCCCTAAAAACAGCCCCGAAAACGCCGGAATAAATATCGCCATCATGGGTATGCTGTTGAAAACACATTCCATGCAGCCGTCCGTATCAGCAGGGGTGCAGTGCTTCAGGATTTCTCCGACATCTATTGCGGAAAAAATCAGCGCGGCGAGGGCGACAAGCCAAAAAAGCTTGCCCTTGAAGGCGCGGGCGAGGTTAGCTGAAATCAGTCTTGACATGGCGCGCCCCCTTATCTTCCGACAAGCCCGATATAAAAGCTTTCAAGGCTTTCATCGTGCTCGGTCATCGAAATAATCTCGCAGTTCTTGGCTTCGAGCTTTGAAGCAAGCTCGGTAACGCCCAGCTTGGCATAAACATCGGCAGAGGAATCGGAAAGTATGCGGTAGTCAACTCCCATTTCGTCCATAAGAGAAGCTAAAGCCGCGACGTTTGTAACCTCCACCCTTACGCACTTGCGGCAGGCGGCTTCAAGCTCGGCGGCGCTCATCTCCTTAACAATGTGCCCGGAATCTATAAAGCCATAATGGGTGGCAAGCTTTGAAAGCTCGTCCAATATGTGGCTCGAGATAAGAACGGTTATCCTGCGTTCGCGGTTGAGCTTTAAAATAAGCTCTCTTATTTCGACTATTCCCTGCGGGTCAAGCCCGTTTATCGGTTCGTCGAGCACCAAAAAGTCGGGGTCTGCGCACAGCGCGACTGCTATTCCCAAGCGCTGCTTCATGCCGAGTGAGAAGTTGCGTGCCTTTTTCTTGCCGGTGTTTTCTAAGCCGACCAGCCGTAAAAGCTCACCTATGCCGTCATATGATGGCAGCCCTAAAATTTTGCACTGCTGTTTAAGATTGTCCTCGGCGGTCATGTCTAAATAGATTGACGGCGTTTCCACCACCGCTCCCATCCTACGGCGGGATTTGCGGATGTTTTTGTCCTTGTCCGATATCCCCCAAAGCCTGTATTCGCCGCTCGATGGGGATTGCAAGCCGCAGATTATCCTTATAAGGGTAGTCTTACCTGCGCCATTTTTGCCGACGAAGCCGTAAATAGCCCCCTCAGGCACGTGCATTGTAAGACCGTCCAAGGCGCGGAAACGTCCGTAATTCTTGTAGATGCTGTCAGCTTCAAGAACGTATTTCATAATTTTTTATCGTTCCTTTCGATTTAGTATACGGATATTTTAGCACCTATAGGTAAAGAAAGCGGTAAAGATGAAGGTAAAGCTTTTGTAAAGATTATTCGATTCTCAGTTTAAACCCTATTCCCCAGACCGATTCGATATAGTCCTTGCCGGAAACCTCCCGAAGCTTCCGCCGAAGATTGCTTACGTGCATTTTAAGCGAAGTTTCGGTGCAGTCGGGGGTATCTAAAGCGATTTTGTCCAGCAGTGATGATTTGGTCATAACCTGCTCTGGGTTAGATATCAGAAGCTTCAGTATGGCGTATTCTGTCCGCGTGAGCTTTACAGGCTCGCCGGAAACGCTTACGCTGTGGGCAGAGGTATCCAAGGAAATTCCGTCAAGCTCTATGACCCCGGATTTTGCGTGGCTGGAACGCAGGGCAACGATTATCCGCGCTTTTAGCTCGGAAAGGTCAAAGGGCTTGGTGATATAGTCGGCGGCGCCGTCGAGCAAAAGCCGCACCTTGTTGTCAACATCCAGCTTAGCGCTGATAACTATGACCGGAATGTCCTTTATTTTAGGCAGAAGCTCCTCGCCGGAAAGCCCCGGAAGCATTAAATCGAGCAAAATAAGGTCGGGCTGTGCTTTGGAAAGGACAAGCATCGCCTCCGTACCGGAATACGCCTTTAATATGCTGTAGCCCTCTTTGGTAAGAGCCTCTTCAATCATATTCGAAATATGAACATCGTCATCAATAATAAGTATTTTTTTCATCATTTCCTCCTGAAAGGATGTATTTACAGATTGATATAAGTATAGGAAAATATGCGGTGGAACCGCTTGCTCTGCTTTTTTATTATACACCGTTAAAGCGCAATAGTAAAGGCTTTAAAAGATTAAGTTTTGTTAAAAAATGAAAAGCGCGCCTGTGAATTTATTGACTAAATGAATAAGAACAAATTAAAAGTTTGTACAATATGCGGGATTATTGAAAAAGTACATTCTTCGGCGAAATTTCCCCTTGCAATTTTTAATTCAAAGTGATATTATGTTCGATGTAGTTCACACTATAAATTATTTTGAAAGGAAAACGAAAAAATGAAAAAGATTATAGCCATTATAATGGTAGTTGCTATGCTTTGCTGCACCGCCTGCGGTCAGATCACCGAAGAGGATAAGGAGCTTGTAAGGGGAACCGTTGAAAACGGCGTTTACACCAGTGAATTTGCCGGTTTCACCTTCACTCCTCCGACTACATGGACCTTTGCTTCAGATGATGAGATCCTTGCCATGATGGACTTCTCTGCTGCTGATATGACAGAAGAGGAAAAGAAGAATCTTGAACTCGGCAAGCTTAAGACGATTTATGATGCAATGGTAGCATGCGACGACGGCGCAAATGTTATCGTAATGTATGAAAACCTTGCTCTTACCATCGGCGGAACCTCTTATGATGAGGCTGCATATGCCGAGGCTTTGGCTACCGGCATGGAAGGACAGGGCATCACCTGCGACACTACAAATCTTGGTGAAGTAACCATCGGCGGCAATAAGTACGTTGTATTCACAGGAACCTCCGGAACCGCTGATTACACTATCGAGCAGAAGTATCTTTTAAGAAAGATCGATAACTATATGCTCTGCGTATGCATCACCACCGTTCCCGGTATGACTACATCCTTTGACGATATCGTTAAGATGTTCTCATGATTGACTAATCGGGTAAAATCGCATAAATCAGTAAGACCCGCGCCAGTGATGACGCGGGTTTTTGCTGCAAAATCGCTTTTACATCACCAAAACAGACCGATTCAAAAGACTTTTGATTGCAATTTTAGCGGATATCCTATATAATAAAGTCACAAATCAGGATGGAGGCAGACATGAACATAGGTACGCAAATCAAAAACCGCCGCATGCAGATGAATCTTTCACAGGAGGAGCTTGCCCAAAGGGTGTTCGTAACCCGGCAGACGGTTTCAAACTGGGAGACTGAAAAAAGCTACCCCGATATTCACAGCGTGCTGATGTTAAGTCAGGTGTTCGGCACAACTGTGGACGCTTTATTAAAGGAGGATATTCCGCAAATGAAATCAGAAATCAACCAGAACGAAATCAAGAGGTTCAACAGGTACAGCAGTATATATACGATACTGTTAATTTTGGTGATTTTAATCACTGCGCCGCTGATAGTTCTGCTGAAAATTCCGGGCATAATTATAGCCGTAGTTCTTTGGGCGGTAACGCTTGCATATGCATTCAAGGTGGAGAAAATTAAGAAGGAGAACAACATTTCTACCTACAAGGAAATAGTCGCGTTCTCAGAGGGCAAGACCCTCGACGAGATAACTGCCCAGCGTGAAATCGGAAAAAGACCGTATCAAAGGCTTGTCGCTGTGCTGATAGGTGCAGGAGTCGGCGCGGTAATAGCAGGCGTTGGAATACTTATTTATGAGCTTATAAATTGATAATATACAACAAGCCGTCATCATGCGAAAAGCGTGATGACGGCTGTTTTTTAATGTGATATTCACACCGTAATATCTGCAACGGTGTACTTAACAAGCTTTGCCAGCCCCTCCGGCGAAACCTCCACCATATGCCCGACCTTGCCGCCGCTGAAAACTATAGTGTCAAACTCCGCAGCGGTTTTGTGTAGGAAGGTGGGGAAGAGCTTTTTCATCCCGATAGGTGAGCAGCCGCCGTGGATATACCCGGTAAGCGGAAGAAGGTCTTTAGACTTCAGCATCTCAATCGACTTTTCGTGTGCGCACGAAGCCGCCTTTTTCAAATCCAGCTCGCAGTCCACAGGAATCATGTAAACATAGTGCGCGCCCGATTTCGCAGCGGTCACAAGCGTTTTGAACATCCGCCCGTGCTCAATTCCCAAGATGTCCGCCGCCTGCGAGCCGGTGGGGATATCCTCAGTGCTGAAATTGTGAACCTTATATTCAACTTCGGCCTTGTCTAAAAGCCGCATTACGTTTGTTTTATCGTTTTTTGCGCCCATAATCATTTCTCCGTAACGGGAATTTTTTCGCTGTCTTTTTCGGGATTTTCCGCGCCCGTACCACTTGCTCGTTCCTTTTCAAGCGTCTTCTGAGCAGTCGAAAGCATAAGCTTTATGCGGTTGAACTGGTTTACCTCGGAAGCGCCGGGGTCGTAGTCCACCGCGACTATGTTAGCCTGTGGATACTCCTTCTTCAACGCTTTGATAGCGCCCTTTCCGACTACGTGGTTGGGCAGGCAGGCAAACGGCTGTATGCATACAATGTTCGGCACTCCCGAGCGTATAAGCTCCGCCATTTCGCCGGTTAAAAGCCAGCCTTCGCCATATTGATTTCCGAGCGAGATAATCGGCTTGGCGAGCTTCGCGATATACTCAATCTCCATCGGCGGCTCAAAGCGCTTACTTGCCTTCAGTGCTTCTATAGCCAGCTTGCGAAGAAGCCTAATCGCCTTGACTACAGTTTCCGCCACCTTTGAGGATATCCTGCTTGTTCCCAAGAATCTGTGCTTGTAAACCGAGTTGTAGGCGCAGTAGTTGAGAAAGTCCATAAGGTCAGGGACGACAGCCTCCGCGCCCTCCTTTTCAAGAAGGTCAACAAGGTGATTGTTGGCAAGCGGCATATATTTAACTAGTATTTCGCCGACTATGCCTACCCTTGGCTTTACAAGCTCCTTGTTCAGCTTCATCCTGTCAAAATCCTTGACGATTCCGCAGCAGACCGCCTTGTAGCTCCACTTGGATTTCGGATTTACAAGGAAATCAATGGCAATCTTTCTCCACTTTTTGTGCAGGGCGTTGGCGTTGCCCTTTACAGCCTCGTAGGGGCGAACCCTGTAAAGGCATCTCATCAGAAGGTCGCCGATAACTACGGCTTTTAATGATGTAAACAGCAGCGACGGGGTTATAACAAAGCCCTCATTCTTCTCCATGCCGTTTGCGTTAAGCGATATTACCGGTATGCGCCCCAGCCCTGCCTTTTCAAGCGCGCGGCGAATGAATCCGACATAGTTGCTGGCTCGGCAGCAGCCGCCGGTTTGTGTCATGATAATTGCAAGACGGTCGGTATCGTATTTGCCCGAAAGCACTGCGTCCATAATCTGCCCAACAACGGTTATAGATGGGAAGCAGGCGTCGTTATTGACGTATTTTAAGCCCATATCTATGGCCGAGCGGTTGTCATTATCCATAACAACTATGTTGTAGCCGTGCTTTTTGAACACCGGTTCCAAAAGGTCGAAGTGGATAGGGCTCATCTGCGGGCAGAGGATGGTGTAGCCCTCTTTCCGCATCTTCTTTGTAAATACCGCTCTGTTATAGGCAGCGGTTCTTGGCTTGGCGGTAATGCCGCGCTTGGAGCGCTGATTCATCGCGGAAATAAGACTGCGGATTCTTATTCTTGCCGCGCCCAGATTGGAAACCTCGTCAATTTTTAGAACAGTGTAAAGCTTGTTCGAGCGCTCCAAAATTTCGGATACCTGATCGGTGGTAACAGCATCCAGCCCGCAGCCGAAGGAATTGAGCTGTATAAGCTCCAGATCGTTTCTGCTTCTTACGAACTCGGCGGCGGCATACAGCCTTGAATGATATACCCACTGGTCGTTGACCCTAAGCGGCTTATCCTGCTCGAAGGTTATCGGCAGGCTGTCCTCACTTAAAACGGCCATGTTGTAGGAGCATATCATCTCCGGTATTCCGTGGTTTATTTCGGGGTCCACATGGTAAGGTCTTCCTGCAAGCACGATTCCGGGGCGGCTGTTTTTAGCCATCCAGTCAAGAGCCTCGGCGCCCTTGGCGCGTATATCCTCCTTGCACCTGTGCTGTTCCAGCCATGCCGAGTGAACGGCGCTTATAACCTCGTTGGCAGGTATATTCCATTCCTTGGCACAGACGTCTATAAGCCTGTTGGCAGCGGTCTTTTCGGAGGTAAACGCTATGAACGGGCGGATATATCTTACATCGCCGTTGATAATTCCCTCAACATTGTTTTTAAGATTTTCCGGGTAGGAAATAACGATAGGGCAGTTGAAGTGATTCTGCGCGCCCTTGTTTTCCTGATGCTCGTAGAAAACGCAGGGATGGAATATGGTTTTAACACCGTTGTTTATCAGCCACTGAACGTGTCCGTGCGATAGCTTTGCGGGGTAGCACTCCGATTCCGAGGGGATGCTTTCCATTCCAAGCTCATAAATCTTGTGGCTTGACTTAGGCGAAAGCACAACCTTAAATCCAAGCTCCTTAAAGAAGGTCGCCCAGAAAGGGAAATTCTCGTACATATTAAGGACTCGCGGTATTCCTATCTCGCCGCGCTTGGGGTTTTCAAGCGGCTCGTAGCCGAAAATCCTTTCAAGCTTGTAGGCGTAAACGTTCGGTCCCTTTTGAGCTGAGGATGCCGCGCCCAAGCCCTTTTCACAGCGGTTGCCGGTAATGTGCCGCCGTCCGCCCGAGAAGGTGTTTATGGTGAGCATACAGTGATTCGAGCAGCCGTTGCAGTGGGTGGTCGAGGTGGTGTATGTAAGCTTTAATATTTCCGGAATAGACAGCATAGAGGACGGCTGACCGCTGTAGCTATCTTTAGCGATAAGCGCCGTTCCGAATGCGCCCATTATTCCGGATATATCCGGGCAGATGACCTGCGCGCCGGATATCTTTTCAAACGCCCGCAGAACCGCCTTGTTAAAGAAGGTTCCGCCCTGAACAACTATGTTAGAGCCAAGCTCGGCGGCGCTTGAAAGCTTTATAACCTTGAACAGCGCGTTCTTGATGACGGAGTAGGCAAGCCCGGCAGAGATATCCTCAACTGTTGCGCCCTCCTTCTGAGCCTGCTTTACGTTTGAATTCATGAAGACGGTGCAGCGCGTTCCCAAATCGATTGGATGGGCGGCAAACAGCGCCTTCTCGGCAAACTCCTCGGCGGTATATCCCAAAGACTGAGCAAAATTTTCGATAAACGATCCACAGCCCGATGAGCAGGCTTCGTTTTTCAGCTTTATGCTTTTCATATCCTGCCCGCCGATATCCATAACGCAGTCAACTTCCGGGTCGAAGAAGGATGCCGCGGTGCAGTGGGCAATGGTTTCAACCTCGCCGCAATCTAAAGAAAACGCCGACTTTAACAGTGCCTCGCCGTAGCCGGTGGAGCAGGAGCGGGCGATTTTGGCAGTGCAGGGAAGCTTCAGCCCAAGCTCTTCCATAGCCTTTATAGCCGTTTGAACCGGCGAGCCAAGGTTAGAGGCGTAATATGAGAACAGCAGCTCTCCGCCTTCGCCTATAAGCGCAAGCTTGGTTGTGGTTGAACCGGCGTCTATGCCTAAAAAGCAGTTGCCGCAGTAGCTTTCAAGCTCGCCCTTTTTAACGACTGCCTTTGAGTGTCTCTCCAAAAACTCATTATACTCTTTCTCGTCTGCAAACAAAGGTTCAAGCCGCTTTAATTCAAATTCCATGCTTATTCCCGAGCGCAGCCGCTCTATAAGCTCGTCCGGCGAGATATTGTCAGCGTCACCGGCTTCCAAAGCAGCGCCCATTGCGGCGAACAGATGCGAATTTTCAGGGTCAACCACCTTGTCCGGCGTGAGCGAAAGTGTGCGGATAAACGCCTTTTTAAGCTCAGGCAGAAAGTGCAAAGGTCCGCCTAAAAACGCAACGCACCCGCGAATTGGCTTTCCGCATGCAAGCCCCGAAATCGTCTGGTTGACTACTGCCTGGAAGATGGATGCCGCAAGGTCGGATTTCGCCGCGCCCTCGTTTATAAGCGGCTGAATGTCCGTCTTCGCAAAAACTCCGCACCGTGCGGCTATGGGGTAGATTCTCTTGTAATTTCTTGCTTCCTCGTTAAGACCTGCGGCGTCCGTCTGAAGCAGCGCCGCCATCTGGTCGATGAACGAGCC
>CALDFS010000297.1 GCA_937942105.1 uncultured Ruminococcus sp.
CTGATCGTCGACTTGGTGGGCCGTTACCTCACCAACTATCTAATCAGACGCGAGCTCATCTTTCAGCGATATAATCTTTGGTAACATTGTCATGCGGCAACGTTACGTTATGCGGTATTAACGTTCGTTTCCAAACGGTATCCCGCTCTGAAAGGCAGATTGCTCACGTGTTACTCACCCGTCCGCCACTAGGTTAAAATTCAATCTGCCCGAAGGCTTCATTCATAATAACCTCGTTCGACTTGCATGTGTTAGGCGTGCCGCCAGCGTTCATCCTGAGCCAGGATCAAACTCTTAATCATATTGTATCTTAATCACCCTTTCGAGTGAATAAAATCTTTTTCAGAGTTTAAACTCTTGTGCTCGGTATTAAACCGGCTTGTACATTTTTTAGTCTCGTACTTGACTTGAATTGAATTACTTCTTGTAAAAGCAATTTTCAAGGGTCTTTCTTGTTTCTCATTGTTCAATTTTCAAGCTGCCATTTTTACTCGGTTTCACTCCGTGAAACCTTGGATTCTTTTATGAATCCTCGCCCTCCCGAAGAGTGCTCGATTATCTTACCACACTTTTTGATGTTTGTCAAGTACTTTTTAAAAGATTTTTAAAAATTTTTTCTTGACTTCAGCGTTTTGTGCGGCTCGCCGTCTTAGCGACAGCTTTTATAATATATCACATTGCAAAGCCAATGTCAATACCTTTTTTTCGATTTGTTAAAACTGCTCATAATGTTGAACCGTGTCGGCAGTTATATAGACAAAATCATCACAAAAGATACCATTTTCAAAGCAATGCAATAATATTTTGCCTTCTTTTTCCTTATATATGCAGGAATTTTTGCGCATTGAGGTGAAATAATACTGATAATTCCAAAAGAAAGGATTAACGTTATGAAATCTTCAAAAAAGCTTACATTGTATTATATGGTTGTGGCTATGGTTCTGTGCGTGGCAACGGTGGTGTGCTTTAAAAACACTATGCCCTTGCAGCCGCAGGAAGCTCAGGTTCTTTCAAAGCTCGGCTCTTCCGGCAAAGAGGTAACTGCCATACAGAACGCTCTGAAGGAGCGCGGACTTTTCTCGGGCGAGGCAACCGGCTACTACGGTACCAAGACCCAAGCCGCCGTTAAGCGGTTCCAGAAGCAGAAGGGTCTTTCGGTGGACGGCATTGCCGGACCTCAAACCCTTAACGCCTTAGGCATATCCACCGGAAGCGTCCCGCAGGCAACGGAATCCAACATCAACCTGCTTGCAAGGATAATTTCCGCCGAGGCGCGCGGCGAGCCTTATACCGGTCAGGTTGCCGTGGGGGCTGTTGTTCTCAACAGAGTTGAATCTCCCTCCTTCCCGGATACCATTTCGGGGGTAATCTATCAGAACGGCGCTTTTACCGCGATAAACGACGGTCAGTTCTGGGAACCAATTGAAGCAGGATGCTACAACGCCGCCCGCGATGCTCTCAACGGCTGGGACCCAACCGGCGGGGCCTTATACTACTATAATCCCGCAAAGACGTCAAATAAATGGATACGTTCACGCCCGGTAATTACCCAGATCGGCGACCACCTGTTCTGTTCATAAGCAAAAATTCAGGTTGACACGTAAGCCTCTCTATATTATAATAGTATATACAATATTTTGTTTGAGACGGCTCGCCCGGTTCAACAGATTGAGTCACTATACTATTATAATATATAGAGAGGTTTTAAGCATGGAAAAGATAGCAAGCTTTCAGGTTGACCACAGAAAATTCGGCGTTGGAATGTACATATCGCGTATCGATGGTGATATTGTCACTTATGACGTGCGAATGGTTAAGCCAAACGGCGGCAAATACATCTCCAATCCCTCGCTCCACACTATTGAGCATCTTTTTGCGACCTACGCCCGCTCCTCTGAGGTCAGAGACAGTGTTATATACGTCGGTCCGATGGGCTGCCGCACCGGCTTTTACCTTTTGATGAGAGGTGACGACCGCGCCGCCGCAATTAAGCTGGTGCGCGACAGCTTCAGGTTTATAAGCAGTTTTTCAGGGGATATTCCCGGCGCCACCGAGCCGGAGTGCGGAAACTACCTTGAACATGACCTTGATTCTGCAAAAAAGGACGTTCTGCCGCTGCTTGAAGTACTTAATGACTACCCTGCGGAGAAGCTGATTTATCCCAACTGAGATTTTTTATAATGTTATCTGCCGTGCCCGAGCTGTGCATCGGGTACGGCTTTTAATATTTTACAGGCTGAAAGATATCATATCTGTAAACATTTTTATCTTTACGATTGTGAGAAATGTGAAATTATTCGGAAATAGCTGTGAATAATCAACAAAATTATTCTGAATAATGCCGTTAGTAAAGATTACCCGGTTGATTTTTCGTTTTTTTCTGCTATAATAATAGAGCGCAGTTGTAACTGTTTTGTAACCAATTCGGTCTATCTTGCAGGAAAGGAGAGGCGGATAATAATGTTCAAAGCCAACATTTACGCAGGCTTAGCGGCAATTGCGGGATTTTTGCAGTATACCGGCGGAGTTGTTCTGAATATACTTAAAACCGTCTTAAAAGCCGTATTCGGATTTATCGGCAGACTGCTCGGAAAAATCTTCTCGTTCATATGGAAATGGCTGACCAAGGAATTCAAACAGCCGGTTTATGATATATGGTGCTACTTCCTTACCCCGATAGCTCACGCATTCGGAACCCTTGCCCACGCAAGAATCCAGCTAAAAAAGACAAATGAGCTTGGATTATTGCACGCCGTAAAGGTTCTGTGGAACGCTTTTGAAAAGTTCTTTATAGGACTTATAAAGTTCCTGCGGCACACCTTCAATTATATCGCGCCGGCAGTATGCATAGCTTTTCTTTTTGCGCTGATAAAATACGCCGGAACTCTGCAATATGCGATTTCGGTTGAATACAACGGCAGTGATATAGGCGTTATCAACAACGTTGCCGATTATGACCAGGCTCAGGCGCTGGTTCAGGATAAGATAACATATGCCGATGGCGACGAGGCGGTTATAGAAACCCCGAAATTCTCAGTAAAAATGCTCCAGCAAGACGATTCTACGGTGGACACCGACAATCTTTCCGAGCTGATGATAAACTCCTCCGAGGTTGGAGTCGTCGAAGCTTACGGCTTTTACATAAACGATTCACTCATAGGAGTATATAATCAGGAGGAGATGGAAAGGGTCAGAATGGCTTTGGAATCAAGGCTTGCTCAGTTCTATTCTCAGAATGACGTTTCGGCGGCATTTTCTGACAAGGTTGAGATAAACCAGGGAAGATATCTTGAAAACAACCTTGCCGCAGCCGACAGTGCAATCGAATACATAAACGGAACCAAAACGGTAGACGCCTTCTACATAGTAAAGCGCGGGGATTCTATATCCTCCATTGCAAAAGAGCTTGGATACACTGCCGATCAGCTCAAAAGAGAAAATCCGTTCCTATATAACGGTATCAAGGCCGGCGACATGATAACCTACAGCTATGAGGAATCAAATCTTCCGGTTATTACCACACATTACGAAAAATACGACCGGGTTATCGAGCGCAAGGTTCAGTATATTTACGACAATGACGAAGAGGAGTACACCGAAATCCTTGTTCAGCGCGGCTCCGCTGGAAGCGAAAACGTCACCGCGTATGTCACCGAGGTCAACGGCAAGGAAACAGAAAGGACCATTGTTTCGCACTATACCATTGAGGAAATGGTTCCTATGATTATCCGCACCGGAACCAAGCCTAACGAATCGCTCGGCGGGGATACCACGGTTATAGACACCTTGGGAACCTTTATATGGCCGGTCGGATGGGACGGCGGATATTCCTATGTCAGCTCGCTATATGGCTACCGCTCCTGGGACCACTCGACCCACCGGGCTTTGGATATTGCCGCGAAGCGCGGAACCGAAATCTATGCCGCTAACGACGGCGTGGTAATTATTTCGGGAACCAACGGCGCTTACGGCAAAATGGTCGCAATAAGCCATGGCAGCGGCTACGAAACATGGTACGCCCATATGTCGGTGATAGTGGCGGAAAAGGGCGACGTTGTTCATAAGGGAGACGTTATTGGCTACGTCGGCATGACCGGCTCGGCCTCGGGCAACCACCTTCATTTTGAGCTGAGGCAGGACGACGAAAGACTTAACCCGATCTATGCTTTGGGCGGAATCGGAGATCACGAGGTAAGAAATTATTAATACATAAAACCGGCGGCAGGAGGACAAGTCAGACGCAAAAAGAGCTTGATGATCCTTTATGCCGCCAATTTTTAACGACGAAAGAAGGTAAAAAGTATGAAAGAACTGTACAGCCTTTACAAAAGCTGCTTTGAAGGTGCGGATATAGCCGCCGAGGACGCCTTTGAAGACGCGCTCAGCAGAAACAGGCATGCAAAAATCATAAGGAAGACCGACCAAAGCGGCAGACTTATCGGCGCGGCAATAACGGTTGAAAACGCTGTTGCGGCAATATTCGTTGACAAAAACAACCGTGGGCAGGGCGTTGGCACAGAGCTTCTTGAAGCGGCTGAAAAGCATATCCTTTCGCAGGGGCACAAAACTGCGGTATTGGGCGGAATGGTGATATATCAGGGCGCGCCGGTATGCGGCGACAACATCAGCTTTTTTGAAAAAAGGGGCTACGCCGGAGATTACTTCAGCGTGAACATGGCGGCTTCTCTTGAAGACTTCAGCGCTTCAGGGCTTGACATATACCCCGCACCCGAATACATCAGGTTCAGATACGAAAAACCCGGGGAACACGAGCGGCTTGAAAGGGCTATTGAAAAGGTTGACCCCAAATGGGTGCAGTATTTCACGGAGCCGTCTCCGAAAAGCAGGATGAAAACGCTTATCGCCGAGGACACCAGAACCGGCGCTATAGCGGGCTTTGTTACGACCGAGCCGAACTCCGCAGCCTTTGAACATGGCGGGCTTATAACCGGCTCGATGGGCTGTGTGGGAGTAGTGCCGGAATACAGGCGCGCAGGAATAGGTCTGCGGATGGTCGCGGATGGTATGCAAAGGCTTAAGGAGCAGGGGGATCAGGCAGTCGAGCTTACATATATAGTGCTGACCGACTGGTATTCGCGGCTGGGCTTGAAAGTCTGCTCCCGGCAATGGATGGCGGAGAAGAAGCTGATATAGTCATAATATTATAAATTTGTTGTTTAGCAGTCAACGAATACTTGTGTCAATGATTATATGAGAGATAATATCAAGCGTAAAAAAAGAAAAGCCACATAACGTGACTTTTCTTTTTGGTGCGGCAAGTGGGACTTGAACCCACACGTCGTTGACACACGCACCTCAAACGTGCCTGTCTGCCTATTCCAGCACTGCCGCATATATAACTGTTTCAAACAGCTTCATTATTATATCAGACTTTTTTGCGGTTGTCAATAGGTAAAGCAAAAAAATTTTGCGAAAAATTTTAGTTCCGATATGTCTGTGAGTGTTGACATCATCACTTTAAAATGGTACTATATCATTAACAGCTATAAGCTGTATTGTAAGATAATTCATAAGCGTAATCGATATTGGAAAGCCTGCCGCTCGGTACGGCGATTCGCACATACACCCCCTCCAGCGGAACAAATACGCAGGTTTTCTCTTATTTCAGCCTTACACCCTTTGGATATGCAAACTTCACTCCGCTTATTGTCGGAATTCTTAGCTGTGTTATCCTTATGCTGGCTGCTGCGGGGATATTTGCGAAAATCCCGAAAAGGATTATTGGGGCTGTGAGCATACTTGTAACTGCCTTGTCGGTGTTTCCCGCCTTTATAGGGTGCTATAACCTGTTCTCGTGGATTATAACCATGCTTTTAGCCATATGGACGGCGGCATTTCTGTTTTTCGTGCGGGAGGATATCGCCGCAGAAGGATAGACACGGAGGGATTCTGAATGGGATTATATGTTGAAATCAAACAGTGCTCTTTAATAAAAAAGGCTCTGCCGCCCTCGGTTATTCTCGGCAAGGCTCTTACCACGCGGAATGATATTGAAAACGGCTGTACCGATATATGCGCATACATTCCGGAGCATATCGGTCGCGGAATATATGTAAGCTGGAACCGCAAATCCGCAAGTGTAAGCCTTCCCATGTTCGCCCTGCCCGAGGAAATAAAAGAGTTCTACAACGTTGTGGATAGGATAGCGAAGCACTGGAGCTGTACGCTTGAAACGGACGGCGGCGAAACGACTCTTTCTGAATTCGCAGCCGGACTTAATGATAATCTTGAATTCAACAGCAAGGCGGCGGAGAAATTCTTGGCGGATATCTCCCATGGGGAAATAACCACCTTTCCCTGTGCCTTATACGACCTTACTCCCGGCAGGCAGGAGACCGAAAGCTTTGCCGGAAGCCCCGAAGCGCTTTGCAGCTGGATTAACGAAAGGCAATCCATGGATGTTCATTTTGCCAACTGCGGATTTTCTGTCCGTGGCAGCGGAATAAGAGGCAGATTTGCATTTACCGAGGGAGTTCCCACTGTGTTCCCCTCAGACCCCAAGCGGTTAAAACCCGACTGCGCAGATTTCGATGTCAATATTGTATCCATGACAGAAAGAGCGGTGATCGGCTCTCTGCCGTATGATAAATTCATCAGCCGTATAAGTAAGGATAAGGTTTCCCGGTTTGATGAAAAAAGTGTGCTCATAGAGGCTCACTCCCACAAAGAGCTTGAAGCTCTGCTGAAATAGCTATTCTCTTATAAAAATATCGGTGCTCCGACAGATTCTACCCGATTCTGCCGAAGCGCCGATTTTTTGCATTATTCAGCCTTATCCTCCCCTGCCCCGCTCTTGCAAAGGCTTCTGAGCGGGCATTCCGCGCATTTGGGCTTCCTCGCCGTGCAGATATCCCTGCCGAAATTCACCAGCCTGTGGCAGAAATCGCTCGAACGCTCGGGCGGAAGGATTGCGCGCAGATCCTTTTCAACCTTGCCCGGCTCCTTGTTTTCGGTTAACCCAAGCCGCCCGCATATGCGTATGCAGTGGGTGTCGGTGACTACTGCGGGCTTGTGGTAGACATCCCCCATAATAAGGTTGGCGGTCTTTCTGCCTATGCCGGGAAGCTTTATAAGCTCCTCCAAGCTGTCCGGCAGTTCCCCGCCGTAATCGTTCACAAGCACATTTGCAAGCTCTACAATGCTTTTTGCCTTTGTTCTGAACAGCCCGCAGGGGCGGATTATCTCCTCAACATCCCTGATATCGGCTTCTGCGAATGATTGCAGGGTGGGATATTTTGCAAACAAATCCTTAGTGACGATATTGACGCGTGCGTCGGTGCACTGCGCCGAAAGGCGGGTGGCAATAAGCAACTCATAGGGCTTTATGTAAACAAGCGAGCACTGCGCCTCGGGGTAAATACTCTCTAGGGCGTCAACGATTTCAAGCGCTCTTTTTTGCAAATCCTTTATGCTCTTAGTCACAAAAATCTGTCCTTTCTGTTTGGATGATTCAATTTGATTTTAGCACAACTTCCGCGTTTTTTCAACATAATCTTTTGGGATTCCGCTTTTTCCGGGATAAGATATCGCCCCAAAGACAGCATTAACCCATTTTGGTGTGATTTTGACCATTTTTTTGGCGTGATTTTGGCTTAAACGCTATTGATATTGAGATAAAAATATGTTATAATCTTGATGTGCGTGTAAAGGCGGGTCGGGATATGCTGAACTTATCCGACACACTTTGGGCGGGTTGGCGCATTGATTCCGCCGCCTGCTTAAAAACGCAAACATAATTCTTTAAGGAGGTTAAATAAATGGGTAACAAAATTACGTCCATTCCCTTCAGAGGCACGCCCGAGCAGGAAGCCGAGCTTATGCAGTTCATCAACGAAAACAAGCAAGAAAAGGGCTGCCTTATGCCCATCATGCAGAAGGCTCAGGGCATCTATGGCTACCTTCCTATCGAAATCCAGTCGCTCATCGCGCGTGAGCTTGGAATTCCGATGGAGAAGGTTTACGGAGTGGCAACGTTCTACGCTCAGTTCACTCTGGTCCCCAAGGGAGAATACAATATCTCTGTCTGCTTGGGTACCGCCTGCTATGTTAAAGGCTCCGGCAATATCTTTGACAAGATAAGCGAGAAACTTGGCATCGGCGGGGACGAATGCACGCCTGACGGAAGATTCTCTCTTACCGCCTGCCGCTGCATAGGCGCGTGCGGACTTGCACCCGTTCTGACCGTTAACGACGATGTTTACGGACGTCTGACTGTTGACGATATTGACGGCATCTTAGCAAAATACGGTTTCTGATAATTGTAAGCCTTAGTGGGGAGGAAGCATCTGATGAAAATATCTAAAATCAAGGAACTTCTGAACGCCAAAACCGTCTGCGGTGAGGAGCTTTTAGGCTCCCATGTCTACTCCGCCTGCGGAAGCGACATGATGAGCGACGTTCTGGCATACGTTAAAGATCAGGCTGTGCTTCTTACCGGACTTGTCAACTCACAGGTAATAAGAACCGCCGAAATGATGGATATGCGCTGTATAGTTTTTGTTCGTTCAAAATACCCGAACGAAGAGATGATAAGCCTTGCCAAGGAAAGCGGAATAGTTCTGCTCGCCAGCGACAAGCGCATGTATGAAGCCTGCGGAATACTATACACAAACGGATTAAAGGCGGAAGAAGTTAAATAATGGACGGCTTAACCTTCCATTTCGACGTTGACGGCTCCGATTTCACCTCTGCCGGTCAGGCTTCGGTTCAGGTGAAGAAAAATTTGCGGCAGCTTGGCATCGGCCCCGAAATTATCAGAAGAGTATCTATCGCCATGTACGAAGGCGAAATCAACATGGTCATCCACGCAAACGGCGGAAATGCCGACGTTACGGTGACCGAAAACCAGATAATAATCGTTCTTTCAGACCACGGTCCCGGCATAAAGGATATCTCCCTTGCCATGCGCGAAGGATATTCGACCGCGCCCGACAATGTGCGTTCACTTGGCTTCGGCGCCGGAATGGGTCTTCCCAACATGAAGCGCTATACCGATGATATGAAGATTGAATCGGAATTAGGCGTTGGAACAACGGTTACTATGGTGGTGAATCTTACTTAATACGCAGATATCCACTTAAAATGTAAGGAGGGGGTATTATGAACAAATACGAGCATTCGGTCTATTTAGACGCTGAAAAATGCAACGGCTGTACAACCTGCTTAAAGCACTGTCCGACCGAGGCTATACGTATAAAGGACCACCGCGCGGTGATAAATCAGGAAAGATGCATTGACTGCGGAGAATGTATTCGTGTCTGCCCGAACAAAGCAAAAAAAGCGACATGCTCCAGACTTGACGCTATGGATCGCTTCAAATGGAAGATAGCCCTTCCCGCCCCTACCCTTTACGGTCAGTTTGAAAATCTTGACGACGTTGATTACGTCATAGACGGTCTTTATAAAATCGGATTTGACGATGTTTTCGAGGTTTCGGCGGCCGCTGAGCTGGTTTCTGCATACACAAGGCTTTATCTTAAAACCGAGGGCGTTAAAAAGCCGGCAATAAGCTCGGCGTGCCCGGTAATTCTGCGGCTTATAGGGCTTAGGTTCCCTTCGCTGAGCGACAATATCATTCACATTCTGCCCCCTATGGAGGTTGCGGCAAGGCTTGCAAGACTTCGGGCAAAGGAAAACCATCCCGAGCTAAAGGATGAGGATATAGGCGTGTGCTTTATATCGCCCTGCCCTGCAAAGGCAAGCTATGTTAAAAACGGCTTTGCGGCATATAAGAGCAATGTGGATGTTGTAGTTTCGATAAGCGACCTTTACTTTATGCTTATAAGCAAGATGAAGCACGAAACACAGGATACGCCCCTTTGCCATTCCGGTATGATAGGAATAGGCTGGGCAAGCTCCGGCGGAGAGGCAACGGCGCTGTTTAACGACAATTACCTTGCCGCCGACGGTATTGACAATGTTATAAGAGTTTTAGACCAGATCGAAAACGGTAATATCCCAAATCTTGAATTCATCGAGCTAAACGCCTGCTCAGGCGGGTGCGTTGGCGGAGTACTGACGGTGCAGAACCCCTTTATTGCAAAGGCAAGGCTTCAGACCCTGCGGCGCTACCTTCCGGTATCGCGCAATCAGCTTTCCAAGGATGAATCGAGCTACATTCCGGATACCTACCTTTTCAACGAGCTTCCCGAATACCGCCCTATATCGCGGCTTAGTGACAATATGGCGCAGTCTTTGCGCATGATGGCGGACATTCAGAAGCTTAAAAACGAGCTTCCGGGAATCGACTGCGGCTCCTGCGGGGCGCCCAATTGCAGGGCGTTCGCGGAGGATGTTGTAACCTGCGGCGCGGATAAATCGCAGTGCGTTCTGCTTCACAATGAGGAGCTTGAACGCCTGATTCAGAACCTTACCAACAAGGAGGAAACCGTGTAATGACAGTTAATGAGCTTGCTGAGTGCGGCGGCTTTAAAACCATAGCCCTGCCGGACGGTGAACGTGAAATAAACGGAGTTTATATCGGCGATCTTCTTAGCTGGGTAATGGGAAGAGCACAGGCAGACAATGCGTGGATTACCATTATGTCTAACATAAACATCCTTGCAGTGGCCTCGCTTGCGGATACCGCCTGCATTATTTTAGCGGAAGGCGTTGAAGTTGCACAGGACGTTATCAGCACTGCCAATCAAAAGGGAGTAAACATACTTTCCTCGCATGAACCGGCGTATGAAATCGCCTGCCTGCTCAAAGAGAAGCTCTGAGCACCGGTAATATGAATAAGTATTACTATGATTTGCATATCCACTCCTGCCTTTCCCCCTGCGGAGATGATGATTCAACTCCCAACAACATTGCCGGAATGGGTGTGCTGAACGGGCTTAATATTATGGCGCTTACCGACCATAACACCTGCAAAAACTGCCCCGCGTTCTTTGCGGCGGCAAAAAGAAACGGCATCATTCCGATTGCGGGAATGGAGCTTACCACCGCCGAGGATATCCATGTTGTCTGCCTTTTTGAGGAATTAGACGATGCTATGGCCTTCAGCGGCGCAGTTGACAAAAAAAGAATACCTATAAAAAACCGAATCGATATCTTCGGGCAGCAGCTTATCCTTGATGAGAATGACGAGGTTATCGGTCATGAGGATAACCTCCTTTCTAATGCAACCGAGGTTACTATCGACGAAGTCCCCGATATGGTGAAAGGGTTCAGAGGAATCTGCTACCCTGCTCACATAGACAGGGAGGCAAACGGTATTCTTGCGGTGCTGGGATTTTTCCCGCCGACGCCGCATTTTGACTGTATAGAGTTCCACGACCCCGAAAGGGCGGAAGCGATTATTTCAAAACACAATTTGCAGGACAAAAAGGTTATAATAAGCTCGGACGCTCACTACCTGTGGGACATAAAGGAAAAGCGCGAATACTTTGAGCTTGACGATGAGCCTTATTCCTCTGCCCTGGTAAGAAAAAGGCTGTTTGAACACTTAAGGGGAGAATGATATGAAAGAGCTTTCTTTAAACATTCTTGACATCGCCGAAAATTCGGTCAAGGCGGGCGCATCTCTTACCGAAATCTTTATAAGCGAGCTTGGCGATAAGCTTACCCTTACCATCCGCGACAATGGCTGCGGAATGAGCGAGGAGATCCGCAGAACCGTTACCGACCCATTTTACACAACCCGAACCACCCGCAAGGTTGGAATGGGGCTTCCCCTATTAAAGATGGAAGCCGAAATGACCGGCGGCAGCATGGAGGTCGTTTCAAAATGGGAGCACGAATATCCCGATGATCACGGAACGACGGTCACAGCGGTGTTCTACAAAAATCACATCGACTTCACCCCTTTGGGGGACGCTGCCGAAAGCATCTGCACTCTTATTCAGGGGCACCCCGAACGCGATTTTCACTTTCTGCACACCCGCGACGGCAAAACCCTCTGCGAGTTTAAAACCAAAGAGCTGAGGAATGTTCTGGAAGACGTCCCCCTGAACAGCTTCGAGATTATAAGCTGGATAAGGGAATATATGCGGGAGCAGTACTCCGGCGAATCCGCACCTGAATAGCGGATTATATGCAGAAAAACTAATGCTAAGGCGCACAAAATGCGCTTTAAGAAAGGATAAATATTATGAAATCTTTAGCTGAACTACAGGCAATCAAGAACAAAATGAAGGACAAGGTAGTTTTAAGAGAAGGTTCCAACGATGTAAGAGTAGTCGTTGGCATGGCAACCTGCGGTATCGCCGCCGGTGCAAGACCCGTTCTTAACACCTTTGTTGAAGAAGTTAACAAGGCAGGTCTTGAGGATAAGGTAACCGTTTCACAGACAGGCTGCATAGGCATATGCCAGTTCGAGCCGGTCGTTGAGGTTTTTGAAGCCGGCAAGGAAAAGACCACCTACGTTAAGATGGACGCTGCCAAGGCAAGACGTGTTGTTGAAGAGCATTTAAAGGGCGGCAAGGTAGTTACCGAATACACCATAGGAGCAAACAACAACTGATTTGCCCCGCGCCAAAGCTATTCTTCAATACTTTGGCATGAATACTTAAAAACAAGAAAGGAAAGATACAATTATGATTCGTGCACATGTACTTATCTGCGGCGGCACCGGTTGTACCTCCTCGGGCAGTAAGGCAATACAGGCTGCTTTCCATGAGAGCATTGCAAAGAACGGTCTTGAAGACGAAATCAAGCTGGTTCAGACCGGCTGCTTCGGTCTTTGCGCATTAGGTCCTGTTGTTATTGTCTACCCGGACGGTACATTTTACAGCCGAGTAACCCCGGAAGACGTTGATGAGATAGTTTCCGAGCACCTTTTAAAGGGCAGAGTTGTTAAGCGCTTGGCTTACACCGATACCGGCAAGGAGGTCGCCGAGGAGGTTATAGGCAACGTTTCCCTGGGTGAGACCGCATTCTATAAATCCCAGCACCGTGTAGTTTTACGTAACTGCGGCGTTATCGACCCCGAAAACATCGAGGAATACATCGCTATGGACGGTTATGCAGCTTTGGGTAAGGTTCTTACCGAAATGACCCCCGAAGAGGTCATCAAGGTTGTTACAGACTCCGGCTTAAGAGGCAGAGGCGGAGGAGGATTCCCCACCGGCAGAAAGTGGAGCTTGTGCGCACCCAATAAAGCCCCTCAGAAATATGTAGTCTGCAACGCCGACGAAGGCGACCCGGGCGCATTCATGGACCGTTCCGTTCTTGAAGGCGACCCTCACAGCGTTATCGAAGCTATGGCAATAGCTGGATATGCTATTGGAGCTACCCAAGGTTATGTTTATGTAAGAGCCGAATACCCCATCGCCGTTAAGAGACTTCAGATAGCTATCGATCAGGCGAGAGAGTACGGTCTTTTAGGCAAGAACATCTTTAACTCCGGCTTTGATTTCGACCTTCACATCCGTCTGGGTGCAGGCGCTTTCGTCTGCGGTGAGGAAACCGCTCTTATGACCTCTATCGAGGGCAACAGGGGCGAGCCAAGACCGCGTCCTCCGTACCCGGCAGTTAAGGGACTTTATGAGTCTCCTACAGTTGAAAACAACGTTGAGACGTTTGCCAACATCCCGCAGATTATCTTAAAGGGTGCTGAATGGTTCGCTTCCATGGGAACCGAGCGCTCCAAGGGTACTAAGGTATTCGCCCTCGGCGGTAAGATTAAGCATACCGGACTTGTTGAGATTCCTATGGGCACAACGCTGCGCGAAATCATCGAGGATATCGGCGGCGGCATTCCCAACGGCAAGAAGTTCAAGGCTGCTCAGACCGGCGGACCTTCCGGCGGATGCATCCCCGCAAGCCTTATCGACACTGAGGTTGACTATGATAACCTTATCGCCATCGGCTGCATGATGGGTTCGGGCGGTATGATCGTCATGGACGAGGACAACTGTATGGTCGATATGGCCAAGTTCTTCCTTGAATTCACTGTTGACGAATCCTGCGGTAAGTGCACTCCCTGCCGCGTAGGTACTAAGAGACTGCTTGAAATGCTCGATAAGATCACCAAGGGCAACGGAACCCTTGAAGACCTTGATGAGCTTGAAAAGCTCTGCTACTACATCAAGGAAAATTCGCTCTGCGGCTTGGGTCAGACTGCACCTAACCCCGTTTTAGCAACTCTTCGCTTCTTCAGAGACGAATATGTTGCCCACGTTGTTGACAAGAAGTGCCCCGCAGGCGTCTGCAAGAGCCTGCTTAAATACGAGATCGACAAGGAAAAGTGCATAGGCTGCGGCATGTGTGCGCGCCAGTGCCCTGCTTCCGCAATCACAAAGACTACATACATAGCTCCCGGCAAGAAGCTCCCCGCTCACGAAATTGACCCCGAGAAGTGCGTTAAGTGCGGCGCTTGCATGGGCGTATGTAAGTTCAAGGCAATTTCAAAGAAGTAATAAAGGAGGTAACGGACAATGGATATGTTAAACATAAAAGTTAACGGCATGGCGATTGAAGCTCCCAAGGGCACAACCGTTCTGGAAGCCGCAAGAATCGCCGGCGTTGAAATCCCCACCCTCTGCTTCTTAAAGGAGATAAACGAGATCGGTGCCTGCCGTATCTGCGTTTCAGAGGTAGCCGAAATGAGAGGACCCGCATTAGGTCCTAAGAGACTGGTTGCCTCCTGCGTCTTCCCGATTTCCCAGGGAATGGAGATTTATACCAACTCGCCCAAGGTAATCGCCGCAAGAAGACAGACGCTTGAGCTTATTCTTTCCACCCATGAAAGAAAGTGCCTCTCCTGCGTAAGAAGCGGTCACTGCGAGCTTCAGAAGCTCTGCCGCGACCTTAAGGTTGAAGACGAGGGCAGGTTTGACGGAGCAAGAGTCAAGTATGAAATCGACGACAGCGCTCCCCATATGATCAGAGATAACAACAAGTGCATACTCTGCCGCAGATGCGTTGCAGTATGCGAAAAGTATCAGGGAATCGGCGTTATCGGTCCGAATGAAAGAGGATTTATCAGCCACATCGGCTCACCCTTCGATTTAGGACTTGGCGATACCTCCTGCGTTTCCTGCGGACAGTGCATTGCGGTATGCCCAACAGGCGCTCTTGCCGAGAAGGACTTCACTACCGAGGTATTCGCAGCTATTGCAGACCCCGAAAAGCACGTTATCGTTCAGACTGCTCCCGCTGTAAGAGCTGCTTTGGGCGAAATGTTCGGTCTTCCTATAGGAACCGACGTCGAGGGCAAGATGGTTGCCGCTTTGAGACGCCTTGGCTTCGACAAGGTATTTGATACCAACTTCTCTGCCGACCTTACCATCATGGAAGAGGCCAACGAGTTTGTTGAAAGAGTTAAAAACGGCGGCAAGCTTCCGCTTATCACCTCCTGCTCGCCCGGATGGGTCAAGTACTGCGAGCATTACTTCCCCGAGCTGACGGACAATCTTTCAAGCTGCAAGTCTCCTCAGCAGATGTTCGGCGCTATCGCAAAGAGCTACTATGCCGAGAAGATGGGCATTGACCCCAAGGATATAGTATGCGTTTCGGTTATGCCCTGCACCGCCAAGAAGTTTGAGATAAACAGAGATGATGAGGATGCAAACGGTGTTCCAGATGTTGATATTGCTCTTACCACCCGCGAGCTTGGCAGAATCCAGTTCAACTCCCTCCCCGATGAGAAGTTCGACGAGCCTTTGGGAATCTACACCGGCGCAGGCGCTATCTTCGGCGCAACCGGCGGCGTTATGGAGGCAGCTCTTCGTACCGCTGTTGAAACTCTCACCGGCGAGGAGCTTCCCGATGTTGACTTTGTTGACGTAAGAGGAACCGCAGGAATCAAGGAAAAGACCTACGAGGTTGCGGGCATGAACGTTAAGGTTGCGGTTGCTTCCGGTCTTGCAAACGCCAAGGAGCTTCTTAAGAAGGTTGAATCAGGCGAGGCTGACTATCAGTTCATCGAAATCATGGGATGCCCCGGCGGATGCGTTAACGGCGGCGGACAGCCCCAGCAGCCCGGCTATGTCAGAAACACTGTTGACATCAGGGCAAAGCGTGCCGCGGTTCTTTATGATATCGACAAAAACGCTCCCATCAGAAAATCGCATGAGAATCCTGTTATCAAGACTCTTTATGCTGAATATCTCGGCAAGCCCGGTTCCGAAAAGGCTCATCACCTGCTTCATACCACCTATGTTAAGCGCGGAATCGTTGACGACCCCAGAAAGTAATATAGCTTAAATTACAAATCACCGCCGCTCCGAGGAATTTTCGGGGCGGCGGGATTCATATCGCGCTCATGCGCAATATCGCAAAAGAATTATAGGGAGATTATCATGCGAAACAAAAACAACAAGCACTTGGGAATAGAAATCGACCCCGAGCTTCTTTACAAGCTGCAATACATTGCAAAATATGAGGGCAGGTCGGGCAACGGGCAGATACTCTATCTTATACGCAAATGTATTGCGGAGTTTGAAAAGGTTGAGGGGAAAATCGTTTATCCGCCGGAGGAAAAGGAATAACTACCGGCATATTCGCCCGGCGTTATTCACAAAAAACGTCTTGTAATATGGGTGGAAGTATACTATAATTTTTTATGGATGATTCATAATTCAAACGCATCAGATCAAAATATAACGATTGTCACACAAAAGGAGGGTCAATATGAGCATTGAAGATATTAAGAACGCGGTTTTGCAGATAGTCGATAAATATTCAATCAGTCGGGTGGTTCTTTTTGGCTCACGAGCCAACGGAACCGCAAAGCCGACGAGCGATGTTGACCTTATAATCGAGTTCAACGTGCCGGTAACACTTATCACCCTTGCACTGATATCTCAAAATCTGGAAGAGCTTCTTCACACAAGTGTTGACGTTATCCACGGACCTATAAGAAGCACCGACCTTTTGGAGATTGATGAGGAGATTGAGATTTATGCAGCGTAGAGACTATATTATAATAGAAAAAATCCTTTCGGAGATAAAAATATCCGCCGAAATGCTGGGAGATACCGACTTAGAAACGTTCCTTTCGGATGAAAAGCTGAAGCGAGCAGTCGGAATGACAGTCATAAACATTGGTGAATTAGTAAAAAACATAACCGAAGAAACTAGAATGAAATACCTGATTAATAAAGCAACAGTGGGAAACGGTAAACTCCGCTTCCCACTGTTTTTATAGCTATTCAATTACCATCCTATCACTTTGCCTTATCAGCAACTGCAATCCTATCCAAATCGGGCGCATACCCGCCGGACGAGCTGAATGTGATGGTATTTTCTCCGGCTTCAAGCTCTACAGTCAGCGATTTTTCCGCAGGGATGTCAAATCCGGGGCTTGTAAGACCTGTAAGCTCGTACTTCTTGTCGTTGACGGTTACAGTCATGCTCCTTGATTCGCCGGAGCAAAGATATATTAGCAGCTCATAGCTTCCGGTTTTGTCCGCATTTACAGTCATTTCCAGCTTGTTAAAGCCGCCGTTGCCGATGTAGCCGACCTTTTTGCCGCCGCTGCACATCGAGGAATCCGCTGCCCTCGCCTCGCCGGAGGTTTTGCCGTCCTCACACTCGTAGTAGATGTAGCCTTCCTTGTTCGAGAATGGCGAATCCTCGACCTTGGTATCAACCTTGTCCTTTGTGATAAGTATTGCCGCGCCGTCGATGTCCTTAAGTTCAAGCTTGATGCTGTCCGAAGCAGTGACAGTCTTCTCTTCCAGGGTCAGCAGACCCTTGCTGTCGTCCGAATAGATGTAGGCATTGTAGCTGCCGTCCCCCAAAAAGTCAAGCGGAATGCTTACATTGCGCTTTTCAAGGGTCATGCTGCCGATATAATAATCCTCGCCGTCGGTGCGCATGATGGTTATATGCTCACCCGGGTAGCCGTCAATCAGCTTGGTTTCCTTCCATACCGTTGGTATGCGGGAAATGAACGGCAGTCCCAAAAAGCTCGGGAAGGCGTAGGCAGAGCTTGCAAAATGCTGTAGCGAAGATTCGTATACCACCGACTTTGCAAGGCTGAAGCCCGCCGACTCGCCTGTTTTGGTGATGGCTATGCAGGCAGGAGTGTAGTCCATAGATCCGGTTATATTTCTTGTAAAGGGGTACATAAGGCAGTTTTTGGGGGATGGCGAGGTCGACCACTTGCGGAATTCCTCGCCTAAAACAGCCTCGCTCGACATGATGTTGGGGTATGTCCTTGTCTCGCCGCAGGGGTTGATACAGCCGTGATAGTAAACCATCAGCTTATGCTTGGCGGCGATCTCTACCACGTTACGCATGGATTCCAAGACCTCAATATCGTCGCTTTCAAAGTAGTCAGTCTTAACGCCTACAACGCCCCACTTTGCCCATTTGGAGAACAGCTTTTCTATATCTTCGGGGGTTTTAAGCTCCAAATAATTTACCCATAGTATTATTCCAACATTCTTATCCTTTGCGTAATCGCAAAGCTCGGAAATTCTGTCCTCAAAGCTCGGCCAGCCGGCATCAAGGCAGCAGTATTCCCAGCCGTATTTTGAAGAGAAATCCACATGCTCAACCTGAACATCATAGTTATGCTGATCTCCGCCCGACCACCACGACCATGAGACTTTGCCGGGCTTTATCCAGCTTGTGTCCTTGAAAAGCTTGCTGTCCGCTTCGGGGCAGAGCGAATCTATCACAGCAGAATTTATAAGACCGTTCAGATCATCCGCGATAACAGCAACGCGCCAAGGCGTTTCAAAGCCTGGGACTGTTGAAACCTCATTGATTCTTATATGCCCGGGGCTTGCAAGCTCATCGGTGACCTCATTCATCGGGTCACGCTTAAAGCCGAACTGCCAGTTAAGCGCACCGCTGCCCGAGGTTGTACCCAGTACGCTTTTAACATAGCTGATATCGTTTGCATAAACGTCCGACTCGGAGAACAAAAGCCAATGCTTATCGGTGTGAGCGGTGACAGGGGTGTTGAAGACGCCGCTGTGGTTTAAAAGCTCGGAATATTTGCGCTCGATATAGTCAAACTCATAGGTTGCGCTGTAGCCGCCGGCGAATGTCACAGTGTCCTTGGGCAGGACTATCTGCGAAGCCTCGCTCATGACCGTTTCCTTGCTCTCTCTTCCGGTTGTTACGTCGGTGTAACGGTATGCAAAGCCGTCGTTATAGACGCGCACTAAAACAGTCATCCCCACTTCGCCCTTAGTGAGACGGATTTCGCGCTCCATGCAGTAATCAAGGCAGGAAACATCCTTCTGCGATACTGTCAGGCAGGTTTCATATTCCGACTTTACAACGTCCGGGCGGTCATAGGATTTTATGCTCTCTCTCCCCGCCGAAAGGTCGGCGTTTATCAGGGTAAGACCCATCAGCGAGGGCTCGATTACCTCCTCTTTACCCGCAGTGACGCTGTAGTAGATGCGCTTTTGGGCATCCTGCCAGAAATATGCGGTTATGCCGCCGTCCGGGGATGAGGTCGTCAGCTCTTCAAGGGCGAAAAGCTCAACCTCGCCGTATTTTTTATCAGATGTCTGAGATGCCGCTACGGCAATCTCGTTCTTAGGTTGGTCGTTCAGGCTGAGGTCAGCATCGGGTAGCTTTTCAGGCTCGCCGCAGGCACTAAACAGGCATAGCGCCAGCATAACAGACGCCAGCAGTAATAATAGTGTGCGTTTTCTCATAATAATGTTCCTCCAAGTAAATCAGGTTTGCCGGTTAATAATGTTCCTATATATGTTAAATGACTCTGCCGATTGGTCAGTCCGCAAGCTCCACAATCGAATGAAGCACTCCGCCGTCCCCGCTCGTAATTGCCACGATATGCTTTCCGTTCAAAAATGCGTATTTCAGGGTAAGCTTCTCGCCCAATCTTATTTCTTTTTTGTAGGTTATGCGAACGCTGTCAAACGGTTTCAGCCGATATACCTCCTCCGGCAGGGCTTCGTAGGCCAAATCGAGGTAATTTGTGTTGTGAACATGACCGAACAGATCAATATCGCGCCGCGCAACGGTGTACTCCACGCTTGAAGTATACTCCACCGGGGGCTTGAGCCTGTCAAGGGCGGGGTCTATAGGTATGGCTCTTTCCGACTCGGAGCTAAATTTTTCCGCCAGCATATTATCAACCCTGATTATAGACCACTTATCCATATCCATCAGCACCCACTTTGAAGACGCCGCAGCACATATACCGCCATGCTCATCCTCAATTGTGAAGTATCTGTTTCCGAAACAGCGCTCTATGCTGTGCGACCATGTTGTAACGGTCAGCTCCTCGCCGTAAGTGGGGCGGCGCAGGACTTTTACCTTCCAGTCTAAAAGAATCCACGCAGAATGGGTGCGTGGAATGTCGTTTACACCGTTGCCCAATATATCGGCATGCCTTCCCGCAATATTCTCGAAATACTCTAAAATTGCGCGGTTGCCGACAAGATTGTCCTTTTCAAGCCCCTTAAAATCTGTTTTTACCTTTTCCGTGAAAATCATGCCTATCCTCCCGCTTTAAATTACCTGTTTATATTCCTGCTGTGCTGAATATGTATTCCTATATGCCCTATCCCTAAAATAACGGTCGCCGCCAATATCCAAGCGACTCTGCCGTATATGCCCAAAAGAAACAGCGCCGCAACCGGCAAGGTCGCTCCGGCAAGTGGGATTCCCATAAATCCGCTGTAAAAATCGGAAAGTCTGCGCTCACTCCGAAAGTATTTCACCCACCAAAGCTCATACATCACCATCAGTGCAAATGCCGCTATCAGCCATAGGCACCACGCCGTTAAGCCATGGAAATTGATATCGTCAAAAATCAGCAGAAGCACCGTTGTCAGAACCTCGCCGATTCTTTCAAAAGCCAGCAGTATCTTATTTTCGCTGCCGGGATCATACCCCTGCGGCTGATTCTTCGACCATATAATATTCGGAATGAACAGCATAGCAAGAAATATCAGCCCAACGTATGAAAACCCGAAATGACCCATTGCAATACCTCCGATTTATATTGCTGTAAATCTATTGTAACACGATATCCGGCGGATTTCAAGAAGTTTTTTGAAGATGGTTGACATCCTCGCTTTAAGGTGCTAAAATATCAATGGCTATTTTTATGGGATTCACCCGCTCACACGGATTTGTGGGAACCGGGCAATCCCGGAAAGGAATATAAGAAAAATGAATCTCAATATTTTCAAATGCGATATGGAAATGGTGAGTGCGCTCACCGAGTTTTACCTCGGTGTGACTACATATCTTGATTCCCATATAAACTACCCAAAGTGGACGCCGGGGGTATACCCGGGTAAGGAAAGCATAACCGCAGCTATTCAGGCAGGAACGCAGTATGCCTGCATGGATGGCAATGAGATCGTCGGAGCATTCATATACAATGCCGACCCACAGGGGGCTTATGAAAAGGGCGATTGGGAAGTAAATCTTTGCGAGGGCGAGTATGCCGTAATCCACTCGCTTGCGGTAACCGTTAAGCACTATGGCAAGGGTATCGGCACTAAAATGGTGCAGTTCTGCATAGACAAAGCCAAGCAAGAAGGCTACAAGGCGGTAAGACTGGATATCGTCCCCGAAAACATCCCTGCAAGGAAGCTTTACGAGAAGGCAGGCTTTAAGTTCGCCGGGGAAAAGGACTTGGACAGAGGGTTTGATGATATCCCCACCTTTCAGCTGTTTGAGCTTAATTTCTGAGATATATGATAACCGCCCTGTCAGATTCGGCAGGGCGGTATTGTTTTTTTCGGGATTTATTTGCGGTGACTTTTCATTAAATCGGCACAGTCTCCTCGGTAAACGAAAGCATCTCTATCTCGCACTCAGCGCCCGCAAGCCCATTGGACTCTGCTCTGCATATAACCTTGCCGACCTCGCCTAATCGCGACTGAACAAAGAACGCGCTGTGCCCGCTCTCAAGCTCGATTTCGCTTTCGCCGATAAACCTGCCCGCGCCCTCAACGGTAATTGTAACCTTATTGGCTGCCGAATGAACCTCGGTACCGTTTTCGTCCACTGCATATATTGCAACAGCTGCAAAGTCCGCGCCGTCTGCTGCAATGGAGCGCTCCTTCGGCTTTAGGATAAGCCTTGCGGGGGCTTTCGGCGTGAGCCTTATATCCTCAGCCGCCTTGCTTCCGGCTATATATCCGACCGCTCTTATCTCGCCCGGGGTGTAGGTAAGCCCCTCAAATACAAACAGCGGGTGTGGAAGGTTCATAAACCGACGCTTCGGGGCGATATCCAGCTTTCTGCCGTTCACATAAAGCTCCACGGTATCGCAGTTGCTCATCACCGTCACCGAGAAATCTTCGCTCTGCGGGGTATCCTCGCTTGAATTGTTGGCCTTGATGGGCTTGGCGCCATCATCCCAATAATTTGCTATATAAACCATCGGCGATTTTTCGGGGTCTTTTTGGGATTTATAGACGTTTGCCGCCGGCTTGGGAAGCCTGAAAATATCATAAAGCCCGCTGTAGAAGACGTTATCGGTGTTGGTATAGTTGACCTCGTTGTTATAGTCGAACATGCTCCAGGCAAAGCCGCCCGCGCAGAGCTTATTTCCGAAGTAGTAATTCACCTTGTCGGCAAAATCCTGAGCAAATACCAGCGATTCCTCGTCGCTCGCCCAGGGGAAGCCATAGCCGTTTGTCCAGCAGTTGCAGCAGTGCTCTGTGATGAAGAACGGAGTGTATTTGGGAACCTCAGGGCAGCGGTAGTTAGCGGTGAATATGCCTTCAAGGAAGCTGCCGTCGTAAGTCTCAAACCGCCTTACGCCGTGGGTCAAGCGGGTAGAATCAAGCCTTGCGGCAAGGGCGTTTGTTATTGTGTAAAGGCTGTCGCAATCGTCAGACTCGTTCACCCTAACACCCCATGTGGCTATGCAGGGGTGGTTCCTATCACGAAGTATCATTTCCTCAACGTTGCGGATATACAGCTTCTGCCATTCCTCGTCCCCGATATGCTGCCAGCCGGGAGCTTCTTCAAACACGATTATACCCAGCTCGTCACAGCGGCTAAGAAACGCCGGACTTTGCGGATAATGCGAGCAGCGCACGGCATTAAAGCCTGTCTGCTTGATAAGGTCTGCGTCCACCGCCTGAAGTCTGTCAACAACAGCTCTGCCTATCCACGGCCATTGCTCATGGCGGTTTACGCCTACAAGCTTAGTCTCACGTCCGTTTATCACGAAGCCGGCGCTGCCTTTTCTGCCGTCCTCAAAGGCAAACCAGCGCATTCCGAGCTTGTTTGATACATCATCAAGATACTCGCCGTCAGCTCCTTTAAGCCTTGTTACTACCGTATACAGGTAAGGAGATTCAGTATCCCACAGCCATGGCGATTCGATTTGATTGGTGTTCTGCCGGATTACCGCCGTTTCACCTGATTTTATCATTACCGGCTCGGATTCTGAGCTTGCGCACACCCTGCCCTGCGCGTCCATCACCTGAGTTTCTACGGAATATTCCTTTCCCTCTCCCCTGTTCAGAACGGTTGTTTCGGTTGCTATGGCGGTTCTTGCACCGCTTGTAAAGGCGAGCTGTGGGGTAGTGTTAAAGGTGTTCTTGATATATGCTGCGGAGGTTACAATCATCCGGACGTTTCTTACTATGCCCCCGAAC
>CALDFS010000298.1 GCA_937942105.1 uncultured Ruminococcus sp.
TTCCTTTCTGATATGGGTTTTGTTTCTGGTAAATTCATTATACCATATCTTTGAGCAACTTCCTACTCTTTTGGGCTCATATCATTTTAACACATACATTTTTAAAAATTTTTTCGGTTTTCTCAAATATTTTTGTATTTCAAAGCTTCAGCGCCTCAAAATAGGACTTAACAGTAAGCTGTCCTGCAAATTCATCAAGGCTCAAAGACCTTGACATTCTGCTCTTTGCCGCAGTTACGGTCACCTTTGCAGGATTTGCCTGTGTTCCACTGATATCGAAATAGTTTTCCGAGAAGAGGCAGTCGTCCTTGTCAAGCTCCAAGAACACTCCCTTTGCAAACGCCTTAGCAGTTATATCTATAACGAAGCTTTCCTCGGTTTCGGAAACGCTGTATTCAAGCTTGGGGTCTGCAAACTCGAAGTCCTTGGGCTGAACATACATATATGTGCCGGAGCTGATTATTTTTCCATTCTCACGCAGTTCAAATTCAAGGTATGCCTTGTTTTTAAGCTCTCCGCCTATTCCGCTGATTCCGGGGGTTATCGGAATGGCATTAAGCGAGCTGAGCGGCTTAACGCCCACCGTCTGCGAACCGCTGTTTATTATTTCGCCGGATGAAAGCCTTGATCGCCAGCTGATTTCACACTCAACATCTTCAAGGCGCTCGGAGGATACGTTCAGCCAAAGCTCCTCGGGATTTTCGTAATTGCAGGAGACAAGAACCGGGCTGTAGAACCTCTTAGCTGCATAGTGCAAAGCCTTTGGGCGGTTGAAATAGTCGATTGAAGCCCACGAGATAACTGGGTTAGAATCGTTCACCTGCCAGTAAAGCGAGCCTCGGCAGACATCGCGGTTCTGGCGCATATGCTCAACATTTAGGCGTATAGCGTCCGACTGAACCGCCTGGGTTGCATATACCAATCCAGCAAAATCCTTGGGCTGATGGGACATCTGAGCAAGGTAGTATTCCACCTTTTTAGTGCCGCCATCGCACTTCTGGTGGGCTTCCATGATATCATCAGAAAGCCTTGGCTCGGCATCATCGTTAAATGCACGGACGGTTTTGACCGACGGCAGCGACTCGAAGCCGTACTCCGAGCAGAAGCGGAATTTGTACTTGAAATAATCGGTAAACGGGCGGAAGCTGTGCCATACCGCCCAGTAGTGAGCGTCGCCGCGGGTGAGGTCGCCGGTGTTCTTGAAATGCTGGCAGGACGACGGTGAAGAAGGCCAGTAGGGTGTTTCTGGGTCTAACTGTGCAAGCACCTTTGGAATCATATCCTCAAAAAGCGCAAGATAATCGTTTTTAAGAGCGGGGTCGGCGCCGGTGTTCCAGTTATCCCACATGGATTCTATTTCATTGTTGCCGCACCACAGCGCCAGCGAGGGGTGATTTCTTATGCGGGTAACATTATCAATAATCTCCTGCTTGACTGTTGACATAAACTCATCAGTCGCGCGATATATTGAGCAGGCGAACATGAAGTCCTGCCATACTAAAAGTCCCAGCTCGTCACAGATATTGTAGAATCCATCCGAGGGGTAATATCCCCCACCCCATACTCTTATCATGTTGAAATTGGCATCGGCGCAGCTTTCAAGAAGCTTGCGTGACCTTTCATCGGAGCATCTGGGAATTATCTGATCCTCTGGAATATAATTTGCGCCCATCGCGAATATCTTTATGCCGTTCACAACAAAGGCAAAGTCCTCGCCATCGCCCATTTTGTCGCGGCAGAGGGATAAGGTGCGCAATCCGACGTTTGATGTATACTCATCTAAAGGCTCGCCGCTGTCAAGCCTTGTGAGCCTTAATTTCAGCGAATATAACGGATGCTCGCCGTAGCCGTTGGGATACCACAGGGCGGGGTTCTTAACATCTACAGAAAGCTCTGCCGCAGTCTCGCCTGAGTAGATATTTGTTGCACTGCCAACGGTTTCGCCGGTGGGAAAGGTCAGCTCGGCTTCGAGCCTGAGGTTCTCGCCATCGGCATATGCAAGACCGGCGCTGATATTGACGGTTACCTTTCCCTCAGAAACCGCAGAATGGTCCTGAGTGATATACACGCCGCCCAGCATACCGCCGTTTACTCCCACAAGCTCAACATCACGCCATATGCCCATATCGGGAAGCTTCGGTCCCCAGTCCCAGCCGTACATATAGTGAGCTTTTCTTATATGGGGATACCCCGCCACCGTTGATGACACGCCCCAAAGAGGGTCCTTCTTCTGCATTTCGGCTATGTATTTTAATGGCGAATATATTTCTATGCGCAGGGTGTTTTCACCGTCTGAAATCACGGAAGTAACGTCAAAGATATAGGTTCTGTGCATATTGTTCGTATAGCCGATCAGGCTGCCGTTGAGGTATATCTTTGAAATGGTATCTATTCCGAAGAATTTCAGAAGGATGGTTTTGCTTTCAAGTATTCCGCTTTCCGGCGTGAAGCTTCTTTCCCAAACGGTGCTTTGCTGACAAAGCTCCATGGACTTTTGCTCGTTTAAACCGTAATAAGGGTCGTCCATCATCCCCTCTTTTAAAAGAGCGGCATAGAACGAGCCGGGAACTGCGGCGAAGATATTAAGCCTGCCGGAATCATCAAGTCCGGTTAATTGCCATACTCCGTTTAGTGACTGAACCATAGCTTTGCTTCCTTTCATTTCTAATACAAAAACCGGTTTAAAATTTTACTATTTATAAGCTTTTTTCAGAGCTTTTTGCAATTGTAGCACGTTCGCTATGATATTTCAAGTGCTTTTCAAAAAAAGTTTCATACTTTTTAACTGTTTGGGCACTATTGCACTTTTTCAGAAAAAATGCTAAAATATTTAGTGAAGAATGCAATATTTCCTTACAGATTACGGCTATATTAGCAGAAGACAATATAAAAGGATGTGATGCAATTGGATGACCGGGATATCATAAGCCTGTTCAATCAGCGGAACGAATTAGCCATTCACGAAACACACAAGAAATACTCCGCCTATCTGCTGACGATAGCCAAAAACATACTTAAAAGCCGAGAGGACAGCCAGGAATGCTTAAACGACACCTATTTGGCGGCATGGAACACCATTCCGCCCCAGCTCCCTCAGAAATTCAGCTGCTATCTTGCCAAAATAACAAGGGACATATCTATTGACCGCCTGAGAAAAAGAAGTGCTAACAAAAGGCTTATTTCGGAATATGCCGTATCGTTGAGCGAGCTTGAAGAGACTGTGCCATCCGGCGAAAGCGCCGAAGCCGCACTTGATTCAAAGGAGCTTGCCGCAGCAATAGGAGCGTATCTTAAAACATTAAGCGAGGATATGTGCAACGTTTTTATCTGGCGATACTATTACTGCGATTCTATCAAGTCGATAGCGGATTACACCGGCTGGAGCGTTTCAAAGGTCACAAGCATGCTTTACCGTGCCCGCGAAGGGCTGAAAAAGCACCTTGAAAGCGAAGATATCTACATATAATGTATGTCTTGAACGAAAGGAAATATTATGAATAAAAGATCCGAAAAGCTCAGCGAAGCTGTCGGTGAACTGAGCGATGATATCATTGAAAGAGCCGAGAGCGAGCGGCAGCGGCTTCTGAGCAAAAGAAAGCTTGCAATAAGGCGTATGGCTATCGGTTTCGGTTCTGCGGCTGCTTGCTTTGTTCTGGCGGCGGGCGTGTTCGCCGCTGTCGCAGGAACTCGCGGAGCGATTGAGCCTGCAGCTCCCGACGAGATACGCGAAACCATTCCTACGCCAGCTGTCACCACAATCACGCAGGCGATTGACAACGGTACAACCTCCCTAGATGGCACGCTGAACGACGTTATCACCTCGGGCAGCTTCCACACCGGCACTATTAACAGCGAAACGGTAACAAGCCCCACAGGTGAGGACAGCGAACCGCCGCATACCACCGTGACCGAGCCGACCGCAGCGCCGCCAACCACCGTGACCGAAAAGACCACTGGAATATGCGGCGTTTCCACCGCCCCGACGACATCCGCGACAAAGGAATCAACAAAGGCACCCGAAAAGACTACAAAGACGGAGAAAACTACAACCCCCACAACCACCATAAAGCACCGGGATGATATCGAAATCAATGCAGAGCCTCTGTGCAATGTTGTGTATCCAGAAACTATTGAAAAGCCCGAATATGAAGATTACATGCCCGACGGCTATGACCACGATAAATATGAAGAATTCAACGAAAGACTTCAGGAATACTTCCGGAGCAATAATGAAAAGCGCGAGCTTGCAAAGGATATCAGCGAATATTTCGACTTTTACAGTAGTTCTGCGCGTGAGATTTTAGGCTCGGCGGACGGAGAAAATATGGTCTATTCTCCCCTTGCGGTATACGAAGCGCTGTCAATGCTCGCAGAAATTACAGA
>CALDFS010000299.1 GCA_937942105.1 uncultured Ruminococcus sp.
CATGAGCTTGAGGACCTTACCACCTCGGTATTTGCTCTTGAGGAAAACACTGACAAGTCTATGGATGGCTTCACCAACTGGTGGATGGCACCGTAAATAAACTTAATCTAATCGAATAATGATTATAAAGCCCCCGCCGCTGTGAAAAAAACACAGCGGCGGGGGACTTTTAAAGATGGAGAACCCTCGGCAGATATAACTTTATTTCAAAGTATACCGTTTCGGGATATATCCATTATACCATATTGGTATAATTATGTCAATAGATAAAATGCTTTTTTCATTTTAATTGATAAAATTTCGGTTTTGTACAATTATAATGATAAAAAGTATAGAAAAATTGACGAGGTATTATGAGATTAAAGGAACTGCGAAAAAAGAAACATCTTTCACAGCTGAAAATGGCAATGGATTTGCATATGAATCAAAACAGTATAAGCAGATACGAAAACATGGAACGTCAGGCGGACTATGCAACCCTTATTAAAATAGCCGATTATTTTGACGTATCCATTGACTACCTTCTTGGAAGGACGGATAATCCAAGAATAAACAGGTGAGCTACTGTGCCTCTAAAAGCTCGATATGATTGTAGACGTTGAGCTTTTTATGGGCGGAATAAAGCTCGTTCTGCATTCTTGCGGGGTAAATTATTCTTTTCCCGAACCGCGAGCGCAGAGAGTCCGATACATCGGCGAGCTTTTCCTGCTTTTCAAGCCTTTGGGGGTCGCAGAACATTGAATACTGCCTGCCGTCCTGTGCGGATATAAGGTTTATGCCGCGTATGCCTACAGCTCTTATCGGCAGATGCCAGTCGAACCGCTCCGCAAGCGCCAACGGGGGACGAAGGGGATAATCCAAGCGCATCTGATATTCGCGGTAGGCTAAATCGTTGGTTTTTACGGATATGCACACTCCGCAGGCACAAAGCCCGTCCCGGCGCATCCTTTCGGTCACCTGGTCAGCCAGCGAAAGCATTACATGCCATACCTGAGAGCTGTCGGTAAGGTCGTAGCGCAGGGTGGTGGAGTTGCCGACCGACTTTACCTCGCGGGTGTAGCTTAACTCGTGGACGGCGGAATCGTCGAAGCCGTTTACGGCTCTCCATATACATATTCCTGCCTTTCCCAAGCGGCGTGCAAGAGTTCCGGGGTCAGCCTTTGAAAGCTCGCCAAGGGTGAATATCCCGCACTTTGCAAGCGCCTTCTGGGTCGCAGGACCTATGCCTATCATCTCGCCGACGGCGAGATTTTTTATTTTGTCCATATAGCCTTCTTTTGTAAGGACGGTTATGGCATCCGGTTTTTTCATATCCGAGCCTAATTTTGCAAGCACCTTTGTAAAGCTTACGCCCACCGATATTGTAAGACCGGTTTCGCGCTTGACGGTTTCCTTGATATCAAACGCAATCTTTTCATTCGAGCCGAACAGATAGTGCGAGCCGGTTATATCAAGCCAGCATTCGTCTAAGCCGAACGGCTCTACAAGGTCGGTATACCGCGAGTAGATTTCGCGCACCTGCTTTGAAACGGCAGCGTATTTTTCCATGTGTGGGCTTACGATTACAAGGGATGGGCACTTTGCCTTGGCCTCGTATATGGTTTCGGCGGTTTTTATGCCATAGGATTTGGCAAGATAGTTTTTGGCGAGAACGATTCCCGCTCTGTCCTCTATACTTCCGCAGACGGCTATTGGCTTGTCGGCAAGGGATGGGTCGTCGCGTATTTCAACAGATGCGTAGAAGTTGTTCAGGTCGCAGTGAAGAACGTCTTTCATATCCGGTTTCCTCCGTAAAAAGAACTTATGTTCTGAACGTTTGTTCTATTATAGCACATATGTTCGAGGAAGTCAAGGGATGTTGGGGTGATTTTTTGGACGAAAGGGAGGTGCGGCTTGCGCCGCAAGTGATGGTGCTCGCTTTGCTCGCTGTGATGTCGCTTCGCTTGTGATATCGCTCGCTTACGCTCGCTGTGATGTGCGGCTAACGCCGCGTTGAGGGCAACCATTTCACCATGCGGTGAAATGCGCTTACGCCGACAGATTTTAAGAGAACGGCTGCCGCCGACGCTTTTCGCTCGGCTTACGCCATCGCGGCTTTTGTTTGCTTTTGGTTCTGCTGTGGGGCTTATCATACGCGGTTTCCCGACCGGCGCGCCCAGCAGACGGCTCAAACATTGTAATCGTCGTACTTTTGTTTGACGTCTGCCGCGTTTACTCCATCTTTGGACTTGGCTTTGCTGTGTGAGAAGCTTTCTGCATTGTCTTATACTTTCTCTTATAACCTAAGGATGTAAACGCCGGACTTATGTGTATCTATCGCAGTATTGAGAAGGAGAACACTGAGTGCGGGCGGAGGCTTGGACGCTTTGTGTCCGGGCGACATTGTCGCCCACGCGCTATGCGCGTAAGCCTCCGTTGCCCCGGACTGTGGAGGGCGCGCATCCCCGCTGAGTGAACTTTCTGCCGCCATTGGTCTTGATATTTTGTCTTTTTCAATAAACCTCAGCGCGATTGTTTTTCTAAGTTTATGCATTTGTTCTTGCCGATTCCTATTGATTTTTTCGCAGGGGAAGTATATAATTAATAAGATAATAACAGTCTTTTTGAAAGAAAAGGGGAAGTTAATTTGATAAGACACGATTTAAGAAACGTTGCGATAATCGCCCATGTTGACCACGGAAAGACCACCCTTGTTGATGGTATGCTTCGTCAGAGCGGCACCTTCAGAGCCAATCAGACCGTAAGCGAAAGGGTTATGGACTCTAACGATATCGAGCGTGAAAGAGGTATCACTATTCTTGCCAAGAACACCTCGGTTATGTACAATAACATCAAAATTAATATTATAGACACCCCCGGTCATGCTGATTTCGGCGGGGAGGTTGAAAGAATACTCAAGATGGTTGACGGCGTTATCCTGCTTGTTGACGCTGCCGAAGGTCCCATGCCGCAGACAAGGTTCGTTTTGCAGCACGCCCTGGAGCTTGGTCACAGGGTAATAATAGTTATAAACAAGATAGACCGCCCCGATGCAAGAATCAATGAGGTCATAGACGAGTGCTATGAGCTTCTGATGGATCTGAACGCCTCGGATGAGCAGCTTGATTCGCCTATCCTGTTCTGCTCGGGAAGGGACGGCACGGCTTCTTTGGACCAGAATGTTCCTGGAACCGACCTTAAGCCTTTGTTTGACAAGATAATCGAGTACATCCCCGAGCCTGAGGGTGAGCCGGAGGAGCCTTTGCAGCTGTTGGTATCATCCATCGACTATAACGACTATGTGGGAAGAATTGCAATCGGCAAGATTGAGCGCGGCTCGATAAGGGTAAATCAGGAGGTTATAATAGGCGACTATCACGGTACCAAGAAGGAATATCGCGGCAAGATTGTCACCCTTTATCAGATAGCAGGGCTTGAAAGAGTTCCGGCGGAAACTGCGACTGTCGGCGATATCGTGTGCATAAGCGGTATTGAGAATATCACCATCGGCGATACTATATGCGACATAACCAAGTATGAGCCGCTTCCGTTTGTTAAGATAAGCGAGCCTACCGTTGAAATGACCTTCTCGGTAAATGATTCGCCTTTTGCCGGCAGAGAGGGAAAGTTTGTTACCTCCCGCCATATAAGGGAAAGGCTTTTCAAGGAGCTTTTGAAGGACGTATCCCTGAGAGTCACCGAGACTGATTCGACCGATTCCTTCAAGGTCGCCGGAAGGGGAGAGATGCACCTTTCAATCCTGATAGAAAACATGCGCAGAGAGGGCTACGAGCTTGGCGTTTCCACCCCCAGAGTGCTTTATAGGGAAATTGACGGCAAGCTCTGCGAGCCTATTGAGGAGCTTGTTGTGGACGTTCCAGAAGCCAGCCTTGGCGCAGTCATGGAAAAGATGGGCACCCGCAAGGGCGAAATGGTTTCAATGACGCCGCTTGGCTCACGCATGAGAGTAGTCTTCCACGTTCCTGCAAGGGGATTGTTCGGATATCGAAACGAGTTCCTTACAGATACCAAGGGCGAGGGAATAATGAGCTCGGTATTCTACGAATATCAGCAGTATAAGGGCGATATCCCGCGCCGCTCTAACGGCTCTTTGGTTGCCTTTGAATCGGGCGAGGCTGTTACCTACGGTTTGTACAACGCTCAGGAAAGAGGAGCGCTGTTCATCGGAGCAGGCGTTCAGGTTTACGAGGGCATGATAGTCGGCGTATCCCCCAAGCCGGGCGATTTGGTTGTAAATGTCTGCAAGAAAAAGCACCTTACAAACACCCGTGCCAGCGGCTCGGATGATGCTTTAAGGCTGATTCCGCCAAGAATCCTGAGCCTTGAGGACAGCCTGGAGTTCATCGCCGATGACGAGCTTGTTGAGGTAACGCCAAAGAGCATAAGGCTTCGCAAGAAGACGCTTTCAAATGTTCAGAGGGCTAAGGACAGGGCTAAGATGTGATATCTCATAATTAAGAACAAAGCTCCCTTTGCAGACGGATTATATCTGCAAAGGGAGCTTTTATAGCTTGCGTTCGTATTCACTGCAAAATAAAAAACAGCCGGCAGCATTTCGCTGTCAGCTGTTTTTCGTTGCTTTTAATTATTCAGCAGCAGGAGCTTCGCCCTCAACATAGTTAGCACCGTAGTATGCAATACCGGATGTGATATTCTGCATAACATCCAAAGTGGAGTCATAAACAAACTCGGTAACAGTGCCGTCATTCTGAGTGAAGGTGACAATGCTGGATTCCTTGTCGCCGCCGTTATCAGACAGAGTGTAGGTACCTTCGTAGACCAAATCGGTGTTGATGGTGTTGGTGATCTTCATGGTGCCGCTCTCAGCCTTCTCGTCGTAAGCGCCCAGTTCGATGACGGAAGTCTGGGTGCTGTCCTGATAGGTTCCTACAGGGCAAACAAGAGTTCCGCAGGCGGTGAATACGCAAAGAACCATAACGAGTGCCAGTGCTACAGAAATTAATCTTTTCATTTCAATTAATCCCCCGATAAATTTAATTTAGTCGATTATGTCAATCGCAACTTTATTATAATCCTTATAAATGTAGTTGTCAACAAATTCTATCGCATTTTCATATAACATTGTGACAAATGTACATTTTCATTTTCGATTTTGGTGAAAATTCCATAAAAAATAAGGACTTTGGTGATGAAATACTCAGCAATGCTCTTTTTACGCAGTTTATGGTTTATGTCAATCGAATTTTTTTGCAGACCAGTGCAGTTCCTGACCGCAGATCTTATTCTTCTGATTCTCAGGTTGAACAGCTTCTGAAATATATCAACCGTAATCTGACCGAAGATCTCTCAATTGACCGACTCTCTGAGAAGTTTTTTTTCAGCAAATATCATATGATGCGAAAATTCAAAAACGAGACCGGCTACACCATTCACAATTACATTACAAGCAAGCGTCTCCTTTTTGCACGTTCTCTGATAAATGAAGGGACTCCTGTCATGAAAGCCGCGCAAATGAGCGGTTTTAACGACTACACGACATTTGTACGCTCTTATAAAAAACAGTTCGGAAATGCCCCTTCTCATGTCTGATTCTGTCGATGTATCTCGAACGATTTACCCGTCTATATACTTGAAGTCTGCCCATATCCAGTATATAATAAACGCTATTCAAAAAGTATGAACATTCATGGAGAAAAATTATGATAAGAATTGCAGTTTGCGAAGACGACTATGTCTACACCGAAATGATCCGATCGATTCTGCAGTCATGTATCACAGTACCTTACGAGGTAAAATTTTTTTCATCAGGTACTGAATTTTTGAATACACTTACTGATCACGGCTGCCCTTATACACTTGTAATTACAGATATCGATCTCGGAGCTCAATCCGTCAACGGAATTACCGTTGCCAAAAGAATCAATAAGATAAATGGCGATACACAGATTATTTTTGTCAGCCAGTATCTGGAATTTGCTTCTGACGTTTACGAAACTTCACATCTCTATTTCGTAAACAAGAAAAAACTCCTCGAATACCTGCCA
>CALDFS010000300.1 GCA_937942105.1 uncultured Ruminococcus sp.
CACGGCTTCATCGCTTGTGGCAATGTACACCGCAATCAGCGTTCCCAAGCTTACAAGCCTTCCGGAATACAGGTTCGAGACAGCAACCGAGAATCCGCACTGCGGAATACATCCGAATAGCGCCCCGCCGACAGGACCGAAAGGTCCAAGCCTGCGCAGAGAGTTTGCAAGCTTGTCCGAAGCCTTGTGCTCCAAATATTCTATAAGAAGATAGACCGCAAATAAAAACGGCAGCATTTTCGCCGTGTCTATAAGCGCGTCAAGAATGATATCCAAAACAGCTTCCATTTTGTTTCCTTTCATATATGGTACGTTGACACTATCGCTCCATGCCCGTCTTGCGGCTGATTTTCCGTATTTCCACGTTGCCGTTTCTTGCGGTACACGAGTACAGTCTGCGAAACGTCGCCTTGAAATACGGAAAATCATCTCGCAATACGAACATTCCGGATAGTATCAACGCACCATTGTGATTTGCCGAATAAAGTATAGCACTTGTTAAGCGGAACGTCAAGAGAAAAGCGTCGTGTAAAGTGGTTGATTTTCTTTTAAGTATGTGCTAAAATATTTTCAGGGATATAACTACTATATAAAAAAGGATTGACCTGATATGCCTGATATAAACTACGTTTTAGCCTCGAAATCCCCCCGCCGCGCCGAGCTTATGCGCTATATCGCCCCGGATTTTGAAATACTTCCAGCCGAATGCGGCGAAAACCCGCCTGATGGGATAGAAGCGGACGAGGTTCCGGAATTCTTAGCGGTGCAAAAGGCGCTGGACGTCTCAAAAAAGCGCCCCGATTCGCTTGTTATCGGGTGCGATACGGTCGTTATCCTTAACGGCGAAATCATGGGCAAGCCCAAGGATTTGGAGGACGCTTTTCGTATGCTCAAAGCCCTTTCCGGCAGGGTTCATACCGTTGTAAGCGGGGTATGCCTGTGCTATAAGGGTAAAACGCTTTCGTTTACGCAGAAAACCGCAGTTGAATTCTACCAGTTATCTGATGAGGATATTCTTGACTACGTCCGCCAATCAAATCCGCTCGACAAGGCGGGCGCTTATGGAATTCAGGATAAAGGCGGGCTGTTCGTTAAGGAGATTTCCGGCGATTATTACAACGTCGTCGGTCTGCCGCTTGCACGGCTGAATCTCGAAATAAAAAAGCTTGTTCGGCTGTTGGGCTGAGAAAGGAGCCTGCCATGGGGCTGTTCGCAAAAAAGAAAAAGGATAAATACGCTCTGACTAAAAAGGAGCTTTTAAGGTTCAGCGGCAAGCCGCTTCAATACGCCGTAGAACGGGTGGACGGCGTTGAAAAGGTGCTCGGCAAAAACGGCGGAATCATTGTTTTGGATGATGTTATAGTCGTTATGTGCGAGGCGCACGAGGTCTTTCGCTGTCGGATAAAGGATTCCGCAGTTGCAGAGCTTTTAAGCGGCAACGGCGTTGAAATCAGCGGGATTGACGATTATACCGGCGAAAAGCGGTATGTCGTCGCTCACTACTCATACTATCGCAAATAGGTCGGGGTGATATCATGAACAAAAAGCTGTTATTTGTCTATAACCCACTTTCCGGCAAGCAGGCGGTTTCACGCAAGCTTTCATCTATTGTGGATATCTTCGCCGCCGATGGGTATGATGTTACCTGCCACCCAACCCAGGCAAGGCTTGACTGCATGGAGACTATAGCGGAGCAAGCCAATCTTTACGATAAAATAGTAGTATCAGGCGGAGACGGCACACTTAACGAAGCCGTTAACGGCTATATGCAGGCGGGCTGCAAAAAGCCGATGGGATATATACCCTTCGGCTCGACCAACGACTTTTCGCACTCCACCGGAATCCCCATACAGCCGCTGAAGGCTGCGCAGACCGTTATAGACGGCGAGCCGATGGAATGTGACTTGGGCAGCTTCAACGGCAGGTATTTCACCTATGTTGCAGGCTTCGGAACGCTTGCGGAAGTCTCGTACAGCACCCCGCAGGACGTTAAGAATGCCCTTGGCTTTTCGGCATATATCCTGGAAGGGCTTTCCGCCCTTACCACCATGGAATCATTCAATTTAAGCTATGAATCCGCCGAGCGGTGCGGTGAAGGCGAATATCTTTTGGGACTTGTAACCAACACCCTTCACGTTGCGGGCTTTAAGAATATCCTTTCGGATGACGTGCTGCTGAACGACGGTCTGTTCGAGGTGCTGCTGCTAAAGAAGCCCAAGAACGCCGCCGACCTGCAAAGGATCATCTCGGGCGTTCTCAGCCGCAATTTCGATAACGACTGTATCGAGTGCTTCAAGACCTCAAAAATAACTGTCACAGCAAAGGACAAGCCGCTTTCCTGGACGTTGGACGGCGAAAACGGCGGCGAACACCTCGTCTCAGAAATTAGAATACATGAGCGTGCATTGAATATAATGACAAAAAAGCATAAATGATTTTGTCAGCCAAAGCCATTCGGCGGCGGCTGACAATTTTTTGCACATTTATCCTTTATAATAACTTAACCGTTGAAAAAATTCTATCAAAATTTTGGCGGCATTCGCCCTATTAATTGAGGTTTAGTTGAGATTGCCATATTATAATAATCTAAAATGGGGAAAATAGGAGTGTGCGCAGGTAATATCCTTGATAACAGCTGCCCATAGCGGCGGAGCTTTTTTGAATGATATCCCTGCGCGCCGTCAGAACATATGTCAAAAAAAGTTCAGTATTACTCCTCCTTTTCGGAGGATGTTGTAAGCTCGGAAAATCAATCAGCCCGCGTTCCTGATGGATATGAATGGATACGCCCGGGGATTAAGGCAAAAATATCCTCTGCGCTGACATACTCGGCAGCTGTCGCCCTGGGATGGATATGGTGCAAGGCTTCGCTTGGGATATCATACAAAAACAGAAAGGCTGTAAGCACCGCTAAGGATGGCTGCTTTATCTATTGCAACCACACCCAGCCGTTCGGCGATGTTGTTCTGCCGGCGTTTCTGAGCCTTAAAAAGCGGGTCTATACCATTGTCAGCCCGGCGAATCTGGGAATACCGGTTATCGGCAGAATCCTGCCGGCGCTGGGCGCTCTGCCCATACCTGATGGGCTTGGGCAGATGAAAAGCTTTTTAAATGCGGTGAGCAAAAGGGCGTCCGGCAAAAACTGCGTTGTAATCTACCCCGAAGCGCACGTATGGCCGTATTACACCAAAATTCGCCCGTTTGAGGATACCTCATTCCGCTTCCCGGTTGAGCTTGACAAGCCCGCCTTCGCCATGACGGTAACCTATCAGAAGCGAAGCTTCGGAATCCGCCCAAAGGCGACAATATATCTGGACGGACCGTTTTACCCCAACAAAGCCCTAAGCCCCAAGCAGCGCCGCGCAGAGCTGTGCAATCGCATAAAAGGCGCGATGGAGGAAAGAAGCAAGCTGAGTACTTACGAATATATAAAGTACATTAAGAAAGGAGACGAAACGGCATGAATATTTTATACTGCGGAGACAAACACATTGAAGACGGTCTTATTATTTCTGTGCTTTCGCTTACGGAGCATGTCGGCGAGCCGCTCAATATCTATGTTATGACTGTGGACCTCACCTGCGGGCAGTATGATCTTGAGCCTGTATCAGACGGCGTTATAAGCTATCTTGACAGAACCGTTGCCGAAAGAACCGGCGGAAGCGTTAAAAAGCTTGACGTTACCGATATCTTCATGCGTGAGCTTCCCGCTGCGAATATGGAGACTCGTTTTACTCCCTGCTGTATGCTCCGCCTTTTTGCGGATGAAATTCCCGAAATCCCCGAAAGAGTGCTTTACCTTGACAATGACGTTGTTGCAAGAATGGATATTTCCGAATTCTACTATCAGAATATAGACGCTTATGAGCTTGCAGGGGTATTGGATTACTACGGCAGATGGTTCTTCCGCAAAAATATCTTTAAGATGGACTACCTCAATTCAGGCGTTCTGCTTTTAAATATGCGCAGAATACGCGAAAGCGGGCTTTTTAAATGTTGCCGCAGGATGTGCGTAAGCGAGAAGATGTTCATGCCCGACCAGTCGGCTATAAACAAGCTTGCCAATAAGAAAATAATCCGCGACCGCCGCTATAACGAACAGCGCAGGCTTCACAAAAACACCGTGATGCAGCACTTTACAACCAGCTTCAGGCTGTTCCCGTGGTTCCATTCCTTAACGGTGAAGCCATGGCAGATAGAGCGGGTGCATGAAATCCTGAAAATATTTGAATATGACGGTCTTTTTGCGCAGTACCGCGCCGCCATAGAAATTATCGCAAAAGAAAATGACGAATGTGAGACAAATGCATGAATTCAAACAGATTGATACCTATATTTTTCGCAATAGACAACGACTATGCCCCCTACCTAAGCGTTGCGATTGCCTCGCTGATTGAAAACGCCTCGAAGGATTATGATTATAAAATACATATCATCCATCAGGAGCTGAGCGAGGAAAACAAGCGCCGCTTGGGCGGGCTTACGCGGGATGGCTTTGAAATAATCTTTACCGAAATGGCAGACTGCTTAAGACCCATAACCGACCGCGTGGAAAACCACCTGCGCAAGGGGCAGTTCACCCTTACCATCTATTTCCGGCTGTTTCTGGCGGATATGTTCCCGCAGTACGACAAGGGAATATATTTAGACAGCGACATAGTTGTTCCCGGGGATATTTCAAAGCTGTATTCAACCGAGCTTCCGACCGACAAGGCATTTGCCGCCTGCTCCGACCTTTCGATTCAGAACATCCCCATCCTTGTAAACTACCTTGAAAACGCAGTAGGCGTTCCGCGAATGGATTATATAAATTCCGGGGTCTTAGTAATGAATTTCAGGTTCTTCCGCGAGCATGAATTTTCGCGCAGGTTTTTGGAGCTTTTGGATAAATGGCACTTCGACAGCGTTGCGCCCGATCAGGATTACCTTAACGCCATGTGCGCGGGCAGAATAGTATATTTAAACAACAGCTGGGATGTTATGCCCCAAAAGTCGGGTGAGGAAATGAAGTCGCCCAACCTTATCCATTACAATCTGTTTGACAAGCCTTGGCGGGTAAGCGGGGTTCAGTATGAAAAATACTTCTGGGATTATGCCGAGCGCTCGGCGTACTATAATGATATCCTTAGCTTCAAGGAATCCTGCACAGATGATATGCTTGCAGAGGACAGGCAGGGGCTTGCAACGCTTATAGACCGCGCGGATAAGCTCGTCAGCGCGGACATCACCTTTAAAAAACTGAGCGAGAAGGGGGTAAAAATTAAGATATGATAATCGGGGGAGATAAAAAACCGGTAATAGAAAACATCAAAGCGGCTTTGCGGGATGGGGACTACAGCCGCAAGGCAGAGCTTGGCGACCCTAAGCTTTCCGCACAGGAGCGCACGGCGGTATGCTTCGGATTCATCAAAAAAAGAAGAACGCTGAAATACAAGCTTTCCAACAGAATCGCAAGGACGATTGAAAACATAGTCGGCAGGGCAATCAACCGCGATACCGAGATTGTGGGCATGGAAAACATCAAATCAATAAAGGGCGGAGCGATTGTTACCAGCAACCACTTCAACCCGCTTGACAGCACCATAATCCGCAAGCTGGCAACAAAAACAAGGCGCAGAAGGCTTTTCATCGTCAGTCAGGACACCAATTTTGCCGCACCCGGCTTTCTGGGATTTTTGCTATACAATGCCGACACCATACCCATAACTCAGGACCCGCACTACCAGAAAAACGCATTCATCCCGCTTCTTAAAAGGCTTTTCAGGCGCAGGCAGTGGGTACTGATTTATCCCGAGCAGGAAATGTGGTTCAACTACCGCAAGCCGCGCCCGCCCAAGCGCGGAGCTTACTATTTTGCGGCGAAGTGCAGCGTTCCGGTGATATCCTGCTTTACCGAGATGATAACGTTGGATGAGAAGGATAACGAGCAGTTCAAAAAAGTAAGGTATATTCTGCACGTTCTGCCGCCGATTTACCCCGAAAAGGGCTTGACGGTGCGGGAGAACAGCGTTAAGATGATGGAGCGGGATTATGAGCAGAAAAAGCGGGCGTACGAGCAAGCTTATGGCAAGCCGCTGACTTATGAGTTCAGCAAGAGCGATATTGCGGGGTTTGTGGGGTGACAGCTCGCGATAGTGAATATAAAAATTAAAAGCTTTAAAGCCGAATGGTCGACTTTAAAGCTTTTTTGGTTTTGGTATTTGAGCGCAGGGTGTTATGCTTGAATAATTATTATGAATGTCAAACAGTAATTCATAGACTCAAATCCGTGTTTATAATCAGCTTCTTACAAGAACTACAATAATATGATTCAATTTTATGGGCGGTAAGTGTAGACTTAAACGGAAGCCTTACATTTTCAGACAAGATGTCTCGCTCTGTCCCGTCTTCTTTTCAATATGGAACCCTATTCACCGCTGTGTACAATAAACCTTTTTTCATTTCGCATTTGCAATATGGACATTCCATAGCTTTAGCCTCCTCAATAAATTCCGATTTATCTGAATAACAGTCCGAAATCCGTCAATCCTGTTTTTCCTCGGGAGTATCTTCTTTTTTCTTGAATTCAATTTTTGAAACAATGATACCTGTGCAGGTTACAACCACAACACAGAGGAACATTCCAATTCCTATAGCACAGGCAGTGCCGTAATCCATGCCATTGAAGATACTTCCGCAGATGTCGGCAAATAGCGCTCCAACGATTGCAAGAAAACAGCCCATTGCAAAATATAACCATATCTTTTTCATACAATCACATTCCTTTGTTAAATTATCATTATTTATTTGTGATACTTCCCATTATTATTAATAGACAGCGCCCGATAAATCTGCTCGGAAACCACCACCCGCGCCAGCTGGTGCGGTAGGGTCATCTTTGAAATCGAAAGACAAAGATTTGCACACCTCTTAACCGACTCCGTCAGCCCGAACGAGCTTCCGATTATGAAATTGATAGTCCCACATCCCCTGACTGCCGCCTGCTCCATGGTTTCGGCAAGCTCCACGCTCGAAAGCTGCTTGCCCTCTATGCACATGGCAATGTTAAAGGTCGAGCGCTGGTTTAAATAGGGCTGCATAAGCTTGGCTTCAACGTCTAAAGAAAGCGATATCTCCTTCTCGCCCGGCTTGTCCGAAAGCCGCGCCTCGGCAACCTCTATCACCTTGAAATTGGCGTATGCGCCTATGCGCTTGGCGTACTCCGCGCAGGCTTCGCGCCAGTAATCCTCTTTCAGCCTGCCCACGCAGACAATGTTAATGTTCATCTAAAACGTCACCGCCATGCCTGTTGTTTCGATTGGTGCTATGTACAAAAGATAGTCGCGGTTTTCCTTGAAATCATCACCCAAAGCGCGCATAAGGGTGTTTTTCGCGATTTGCGGGGTATTGTTCTCGCGGCTGAGGTGTCCTAAAATTATCCGCGTAGTGCCGCCGGAGATGAGCTTTTTGACTTCCCCCGAGCTTGCCACGTTGGATAAATGCCCATCCCCCGAAGCGATTCTTTGCTTTAGGGGATACGGATAAGGACCTGTTCGCAGCATACGCTCATCGTAATTCGATTCGAGCAGAACCAGCTCGCAGCCGGAAAGATTAGCGTCAATCTCCTCGGTTACGTGCCCAAGGTCGGTGCAGACGCACATCGCCTTGCCGTCCGGCGTTTGAATCCGATATCCCACGCTTTCAACGGCATCGTGCGGGGTCTTGAAGGATGTCACCGAAAAATCGCCGACAACAGCCTCACTTCCTACAGCCATCTCCTCAGCAGATGAGGATATATGACCACCCATATCCAGCCATTCAAGGGTTTTTGGGGATGCGTAGACAGGTATTTTGTAGTTCTTGGTGAATACACGCAGCCCGGCTATATGGTCGGAATGGTCGTGAGTCACAAATACCGCCTTTACAGCTTCGGGGGATATTTCATTCTGGATAAGCGCGGAGACAAGCTTTTTGCAGCTTACGCCCGCGTCAATCAAAATTCCCCCGGACGGCGACCCGATAAAGCAGGAATTGCCGGAGCTGGAGGAAAATAAAGGGTATACTCTTGCCAAAAAAACACGTCCTTTAAAATATTACAAACTTTCAAAGACAAAAAATCAAAAAGTTCGCCAGCCTTTCAAGGCTACGGGGTCGTAGGGGCATCCTCCTAAACAAAAGTCGGACATTTCCGTCCTGCAATTGCAAACAACATGTTCAGAAGCCGCAGGATTTTTCCGGCTTCATAAATGATACATCAAAGATGTAGGAAATGTGGTGCGACGGCAAACAAAACTACGGCGGTCACAAATGAAATGCCGTCGCTTCCCCTCGTCGCGCTCCGCAGAGCGCGAAATCCCCAACGAAGCGAAGCGCAGGATGGGTAGTTTAAAAACAGTCCAGTGGACTGTTTTTACGTAGGGAAACCCTCGCCGGGGGGGTCCCTATGGGCGTGCGGAGCGCGTCCATCACTGCACTCAGTAGCAGCTAAAACAAGACTCAGATATATAGCTAAACCATATCGCCCAAACTGAAATTTATCAAATACCCACCTTACGCGTGTAATCATATTTACAAAACGGGCATTTGGGATAATCAAAATCATGCATCTTGCCACATTTCGGACACATCTTCTGTGGTAATCCTTCTTCAACGGCATCTGCTAAAAAAAATTCAAGCTTTCTGCATTCAGGGCAACAATAAACATCAACTTCCATTGCTCCTGCCAGCAGATTAGAAAGGTCACCGAATATCCAACCTGTTTGTCCAAGCTGTATTTTCTCTGTCCCTATATGACTCATTTGCTTGCCGCAACGCAAACAATCGATGTTATGTCCCATGAAATCACACTTCTCCGTTAAATACAAATTTATCGGTATTGTTTATTTGTGATACTTCCAATTATTTTTAATAAACAATTATGCTTGATAATATTGATTCATCTGAATGACAAACATTAATTATCTCAACTAAAAAGCCAACTCAAATCGCCTTTCTGGTAGGCTCATAATCCGAAACACGCCTGATATCCGCGCCCAAGCCCTTAAGCTTGTCGTCGATATTCTCATATCCTCTTTCAATATGGAATATATTTTCAACAGTGGTGCTTCCGCTCGCCATCAGTCCGGCTATTACAAGCGCCGCGCCGGCTCTTAAGTCGGTTGCCCGAACGCTCGCACCGGTAAGCCCCTTAACCCCCTGAATGACAGCCGTAGTGCCCTCAACAGTAATATCTGCGCCCATGCGGCGAAGCTCACTGACGTATCTGAATCGGTTGTCAAAGATATCATCGGTAACAACGCTTGTGCCCTCGGCAACCGTCAATAATGTCGAAAACTGGGGCTGCATATCGGTCGGAAATCCCGGATGAGGAAGGGTTTTAATGCTTGTTTTCAACAGCGGACCGTCCACATAAACGTGAACGCACTCGTCATACTCTTCAACCGTTGCCCCAACCTTGCGAAGCTTAGCAGTGATTGATTCAAGGTGCTTCGGCGGCAACCATATATGTTCCCGCCTCTATCTGGTCGGGAATCACGGCGTAGCTAACGCCCTTTAAGAAGTTTACGCCGCGAATCTTTATAACATCGGTTCCGGCGCCCATAATGTCCGCGCCCATGGTGTTCAAGAAGTTTGCAAGATCAACTATGTGCGGCTCCTTGGCGGCATTCTCAATAACCGTAAGCCCCTTGGCCTTAACTGCCGCAAAGATGGCGTTTATGGTTCCGCCAACGGTGTTTATATCAAAATAGATCTGACTGCCTATAAGCTCTTCCGCGCGCAGGCTTACTATTCCCCCGTCGATAGAGTGGGCAGCCCCAAGGCTGTTAAAGGCTTTAAGATGCTGGTCGATTGGTCTGTCTCCCAAATCGCAGCCGCCGGGCATTGGAACGTCCGCCTTTTTGAATCTTCCCAGCAGGGTTCCTAAGAAATAGCTCGAAGCCCTCATCGAGCGGGCAAGCTCATAGGGAACGATTGGGTCTGAAATTCCCCTTGGATCTATGCGCATGGTGTTTTTATCAAGTATCTTTATTCCGGCGCCCATCTCGTAAAGAATACGCAGGGCGATATTTATATCGCTGATTTCAGGGACGTTCTCTAAAACACAAGGCTCGTCCGCCAATATGGTTGCCGCAACTATGGCAACAGCGGCGTTCTTCGCTCCGCTTATGACGACGTTTCCCTTAAGCGGCTTTCCACCGTTGATAACAAACTTATCCATAAATATATAACCAATCCTTTTTAACAGTCTTCAAATCTGCGCGCATATATATCATCTTTTGCGCGAAAAAATACGCGCCGCCGTTTGGCACGAACATAACGTCAATATATTCCAAGCCTTCCGGATAAGCCCGCAAAAGCTATAACCATCACTCATTTAAATGCAGAAGCTGTGACCTTATCACTCATTTTTAATATTGTATCACATCCTTATCAAAATAGCAATTACATTTTCGTTACAAAAACAAAAATTTTCAGACGTTTTTTTGACATTCCCGCCAAACAGCGCAAAATCAATAAATATTCGACTGGTTGTTGACATAATCGCTGGAATTTATTATAATGTATATAGCTTATTTCAAAGATGTCCCCCACCACAAGCAAGATGGGGCTTCAAATTTTTGGAACGTTATCACAGAAAGGATTTTACATTATGAACAGCTTGAAAACATACTTAGGAATCGAATTCGGCTCTACCAGAATCAAGGCAATACTTATCGACGAGGATGCACACGTTGTAGCCTCCGGCGCGCACGACTGGGAAAACCGCCTTGAAAACGGCATCTGGACATATACCTTAGAGGATATCCGCCTCGGACTTCAGGATGCATATGGCACCCTTGCCAAGGACTATGCCGATAAGTTCGGCGAACCGTTGACAAAGATAGGCGGCATGGGCTTCTCTGCCATGATGCACGGCTATATGGCGTTTGACGCAAGCGGCAAGCTCTTGGTTCCGTTCAGAACATGGCGCAATACCATCACCGGCGAGGCAAGCGCAAAATTGAGCGAGCTTTTCGGCTTCAACATTCCCCAGCGCTGGAGCATTGCACATCTCTATCAGGCAATACTTAATAAAGAGGAGCATGTTCCCAATATCAGCTATGTTCTCACCCTTGCGGGATATATCCACTATATGCTCACCGGAAAGAGAGTTCTTGGCGTTGGTGAGGCTTCGGGAATGTTCCCGATCGATTCAAAAACCGGCAAATTCGACGCCGGAATGATAGCCAAGTTTGACGAGCTTATAAAGCCATATGGCTTTAGCTGGACGCTTGAATCAGTCCTTCCCGGTGTTCTTAACGCAGGCGAAACCGCAGGAATACTCACCGAAGAGGGTGCAAGGTTCATCGACCCCACCGAAACGCTTGAAGCCGGAATCCCGGTGTGCCCGCCCGAGGGCGACGCAGGAACCGGCATGGTCGCCACCAACAGCGTAAGGGTCAGAACCGGCAACGTCTCCGCAGGTACATCGGTATTTGCTATGATTGTTCTGGATAAGCCGCTTTCTAAGCTCTACCCCGAAATAGATATGGTAACAACCCCCTCGGGCAAGCCGGTTGCAATGGTTCACTGCAACAACTGCTCCACCGATTTGGACGCTTGGATGCGGATATTCTCAGAGTTCGCAGCCCTTTCGGGTCACCCGATAAAGAAACCCGCGCTTTATGATATGCTTCTTGAAAACGCCATGACCGGCGACCCCGACTGCGGCGGAATGGTAAGCTGCAACTACTTCTCGGGCGAGCATATCACCCACTTTGAAGAGGGCAGACCGATGCTTCTTCGCACCCCCGATTCCAGCTTCACACTGGCAAACCTTATAAGAAACAACCTGTTCTCTGCACTTTCCACCCTTAAAATAGGTCTGGATATACTTATGGCGGAGAATGTGGAGATAGATTCCATCCTCGGTCACGGCGGATATTTCAAGACCAAGGGCGTGGGTCAGAAGCTCTTAGCTGCCGCAATGAATACCCCTGTTTCGGTTATGGAAACAGCCGGTGAGGGCGGAGCATGGGGCATGGCGGTTCTGGCACAGTATATGGCTCTGGGTGCAGATCAGGCGCTGGAGGATTACCTTGATTCAAGAGTGTTTGCCGATATGAAGGCGGTTACCGAAGCCCCCGATAAGAAAGATGTCGAAGGCTTCAACGCATATATCGATAGATACCGCAGGATGCTGGCGGCGGAGAAGGCTGCGGTGGAGAATTTCTGATACCGCAGATTGATTCCGAATATAATAATTTTGCCGGGAGGAAACCGCTTCTCCCGGCTTTTTCTATGTGTTATCCTACCCCATAAACTCCCGATACTCCCCAATATCCTCCGCCTCGACTGCCATATAATAATTTGAAAGCACGCCTTTGCTCGGCTGTGGCTCACCCAGCCAGTCGGGGGTGATATAGCTTTCTGCTGCCTCAACGGATGGATACTCTATTTCCGCATAGCGCAGCCCCTCAAAGAAATCGTGGAAAACGTCCAATTCAGCCCTAAGCCCGCCTTCAAGCGGGATGATGTACCTCGTCTTGCGGATTGTCCTGCCCTCCTTGGCTTCTTTAAGAGCCTCATAGACTTCAGGCGGCAGGGGTATGTTGTGCTCGGTACAGCTTATGTCCGACTCGCGAACCTTCTTTGAAAGAACGCAGGTAACCTCGCCGTTCTGCTCGAATCTGCGAAGACGTATCGGCTCGCCGCCCTTGTTTAAATAGGACTGCTCTATTTCCTTGTGGGGATAATCCGGAAAGCTGTTTGGAAGACTTAACACCTTGTATTTTTTCTCGATTTCTGTTTCGCGGGACATTGATTTTATGCTCCTTTCGCAAATTTCCATTAAATTATACTATCTGATTGCGCAACAGTCAATATCGACGGATCGGTTTTATAAAGATTTCGATGTGATTAATTTGCTAAATTTTCGTTTTACGTTGAATTATCACGCGTGATATGATATACTATATATGAATGAATTGCCGTCAGATAAATTTGAAAGCTTTTTAAAATGAAAGGATGGTCGTAAAATTCCGTAATTATGCCGATTCTATGGAATATTAATCAAGATGATTTTCAAGGATGACAGCCAGCATCATAAACCGCACATACACGTATATTACAATGAATATGAAGCTTCCGTTGGCATTGACGGCGAGCTTATAGCCGGAAGTATGCCAGTCAAGCAGCTAAAGCTTGTTCAAGCGTGGCTTGTAATACATGAGGATGAACTTTATGAAGCTTGGAATAATGCCGTTCGCGGAATGCCATTCGGAAAAATTGAGCCATTGAAGTAAGGAGTGTATTTGAATGCATATAATCGATGATATCGCCTATGCTGACGTTAAAGCACCCACGCTAAAGGTCTGCGGCGTTCGCCCACTGAACGATTTTTGTCTTTGGGTGCGCTTTAACAACGGTGAATCAAGAGTATTCGACTTTAAACCGTTGCTAAGTGCTCCTGCCTTTGAACCGCTTTCCAATCCAAGAATATTTGAAAAAGTTTATATCGATTATGGCGTGCCGGTTTGGATGGACGGCGATATAGACATAGCCCCGGAAACTCTTTATGAAAAGGGTGTGCCGGAGGTTACAAGCTCTTGTTAAGATGATTTTTCTATAGATTTGCTTTATCAGCACCAATGCTGTACTGCTCTGGTGCTGATTCCTATTGCCAATCAATATTCGGGTGTTTCCGCCTGCAAGCAGCAGAAAAGCCCGAATACTTGCAGAAAGCTTCAAACATTTCAAAATAAAATGCTGAAGCGGATGAAACATAATAGACGACTGCGCAAAGTTTTTATAACAGCTTTGTCGTACGCCGCCTTTTTTCTTGACAATATTATATAAATCCGCTATACTTATTATACACTCATTTAGACCATGTAACCAAATTAAAGGAGACTCTATATGAAAAAACTTATATCATTGGTTTTATGCGCGATTATGGCTTTAAGCGTATTCACTGCCTGCGGAGATGATAAGGCAGATATCGCTTCCAACTCCCACAGCGACCCCGAAGCCGAATCTGTCAGCTACACCGCTGAGGAGATCACCTCTGCCATGACCATCGGCTGGAATTTAGGCAACACCCTCGATGCTCCGGATGGTGAAACATCATGGGGGCAGCCGCTTACCACTAAGGACATGATAGATAAGCTCGCCGAGCTTGGCTTCAAAACGATAAGAATCCCCACCTCGTGGGGAAAGCACACCTCCGGCGCGCCGGACTATATCATCGACAGCGAGTGGATGGACAGGGTTCAGGAAATAGTCGACTGGGCGATGGAAAACGATATGTTCGTAATCCTCAATTCCCATCACGACAATGACTATTATTACCCATCCGCCGAAAACCACGATAAGGCTGTCGAGTACATGACGAAGATTTGGACGCAGGTTGCCGAGCGCTTCAAGGATTACGACCAGCACCTTATCTTTGAATCGATGAACGAGCCAAGACTTTCCGGAACTCAGTACGAATGGAACTTCGACTCCAACGTAAAGGAGTGCCTTGAAGCCGCCAAGACAATACTTGACTGCAATCAGGCGTGTGTCAACGCTGTAAGAGCCGCCGGTGGCAGGAATGCCGACAGATACATTATGGCGGCAACCTACTCAGCATCCCCCTATTCAGCAATCAACGACGCTTATGAGCTTCCGAGCGACCCATCGGAAAAGATTCTTCTTTCCATTCACGCCTATACCCCCTATGACCTTGCCATGAGCGGCGAATACGCCTCCCGCGAGTTCACTCAAAACGGCAAGTCGGCTATTGACGATTTCGTTGATAAGATATATAATAAATTCGTCAAGAACGGAACCTATGTTGTAATAGGCGAATTTGGCTGCACCAACAAGGGCAACGACGATGCAAGGTACGAATGGGGCAAATACTTTGTCTCCAAGGCAAAGGAAAACAATATGCCCTGCGTTTTGTGGGACAATCAGCACGACGATTTGGGAAGCGAATGCTACGCTTTATTCGACCGCTATAACCTTGAAGTATTCTCATCATGTGAAAAGTACTACGAGGGCATAATGGCTGGTCTGGAATAAATAAAACTTGGACAGGACGGTTATATTATGAAGAAAGAAAATCTTAAAAAAGTGATTTCCGCAGCCTTATGTGCGGCGCTTGCGGCATCTATGCTCTGCGGCTGCGGCGATGAATCCGCAACAAGAAAGAAGAACACAGAGCCGATAGTAACGGTGAACGCCGTGCCCGAGGCGGCGGATCTGGGGCTTGACGACCTTGCGAAGCTCACATCAACTCAAGATCTGAGCTACTCCATAACCTCATCACTGGCAAAAAGCTATAAGACTGTGGGCGACTGCAACCCTATATCCTCTAACCTGTTCTTTGCGGACCCCACTGCGGTTGAATATAACGGCAGGCTTTACGTTTACGGCACCTGCGACACCGAGCAGTTCTTAAAGAACGGCAAAAAGGGCGACAATGGCTACGGCGGCATAGATTCGCTCTCCTGCTTCTCGACCGACGATATGGTAAACTGGACGTATCACGGCGACATAAAGGTGAACTTCCTTTGCTCATGGGCGGGGGTATCATGGGCGCCTTCCATAGTATCACGTCCCACCGAAAGCGGAGAGACTGAATTCTTCCTTTACTTCACCCTTGGCGGCGGCGGAATAGGCGTTATCAAGGCAAACTCGCCTTTGGGTCCATGGACCGACCCGCTCGGTCATCCC
>CALDFS010000301.1 GCA_937942105.1 uncultured Ruminococcus sp.
GTGAAAAATCATAGCCGTTTCCGGTTTTTGCATTTTCAAGAGCTTTTTCCGCCTGCGCGGAGATGTATTCCTCCGAGGCTTCAAAAACGCTCAGGCTCTTAGCATAGGTCTTATAAAGCGAAGGGTTTATTCTTAACAGCTCCGGAATGACCTTCAGTCGGATGATATTCCGCGAGCAGTCATCCTGAAAATTGGTGCTGTCGGTAACGTATTCAAGCCCTTTTCCGGCAAGATACCCCTCTATCTCAGCCCTTGTGACGGCTATCAGCGGGCGGATTATATTTCCTCTCACCGGCGGGATTCCTTTAAGACCGTTCACTCCGCAGCCGCGGACAAGGTTGAACATAGTCGTCTCAAAGCAGTCGTTCAGGTTGTGGGCGGTCGCAAGCTTTGCGCCGTTCAGATGTGCAGAAATCGCCGCATATCTGAGCTTTCTTGCGCCTTCCTCGGTCGAAAGCCTGTTTTCGCGGCAGTAGTCGCGAACGTTTAAGCTCTCAACAAACAGCTCTATGCCGTGCTTATCGCACAGAATACGGCAGAAATCCTCATCCCGCCTGCTTTCCTCGCCCCTTAAATTGTGGTTGACGTGTACAGCGAAGACATCATATCCAAGCTCCTTAAGCGAAAACAGAAGCGAAACACTGTCCGCCCCGCCGGAAAGACCCACGCACACCCTTTCCCCCGGGGCAAGCATATTATATTTTTGAATGGTTGAAGCAATTTTATCGAGCATATTATTCAGCCCTTGCGTCGATATTTCTGAACAGCGTGTATTCACCCAGATATGCCATATTTACGGTTCCGGTGCTGCCATGGCGGTTTTTGCCTATAATACATTCCGCCGCAGACTGGTTCGGATCCTCTTTATTATATACGCCCTCGCGGTAGACGAACAGAATTATATCGGCGTCCTGCTCGATAGAGCCGGATTCACGAAGGTCTGAGGGCATAGGTCTATGATCCTGCCTTGATTCAACCGAACGGTTCAGCTGGGATAGAAGCAGAACAGGAACATCAAGCTCCTTTGCCATCAGCTTTACCTGACGGGTGATTTCCGAAACCTCGGTAACTCTGTTTGTGTGGTTTTCGGGCGATTCCATCAGCTGCAAATAGTCGATAATAACCATGCCAAGGTTTTTCATTCTTCTCAGCTTTGCCTTCATCTGAGGAACCGTTATGCCGGCGGTATCGTCAATATAAATGCTCACCTGGGAAAGAACGTCCGCCGCAGAAGCAAGCTTTACCCATTCCTCGTTGGATATCTCCCCCGAATTGAGCTGTGTATTCGGAACCAGAGCCTCCGAGCTCAGCATTCTTGTTGCAAGCTGTTCCTTGCTCATTTCAAGTGAGAATACACATATATCCTTATCCGGGTTCCTTTTGGCAACGTTTGCCGCCATATTCAAAGCCAGCGCGGATTTTCCCATGCCCGGTCGCCCGGCAATAACTATAAGGTCGGACTTGTTAAGACCGGATATATATGAATCAAGCTGACTGTAGCCCGAGCGAAGACCCTGATACTGCGTTTTATCCTCGCCGGAGAGCTTCTGAATCCTGTCGTAAGCGGTGACGATTATCTCACTCAGCCGGGTAAGACCCTCAACCTCTCTGCCCTGGCGGATCTCGTATATCTTCTGCTCTGCAAGGTCCAATAATACCCTTGGGTCCTCCGACCCGTCCGCGCAGGAATCAAGAACCTCCCTTGCAACGGTCATCAGCGAGCGGATCAGGTACTTATCCTCAACAATCTTGCAGTATGATGCAACATTCGAGGTAGAAGGAACGCCCTCCATTATCCCCTTCAGGTAGGTTTTAGCCATCTCCGAGGTTTCAAACACCCCGGAGGCTACAGTCTCGTTCATCACGGTGATTATATCGGCGTTCTGACCGTTTGAAAACATCCGCAGGATTATCGAATATATCTGCCTGTGCTGTTCGCGGTAAAAGCATTCCGGCTTCAGTCTTGCTATAACCGTCGGCAAAGCGTCGGGGTTCAGAAGAAGTACGCCCAGAACCGTCTGCTCGGCTTCAAGGCTGTAAGGAAGATCCCTGCCGGTCAGATCCTCGGCAGACAGGCTGTTTATTGGCATGAATAATATCCTCCAATGCTTTTGTGTGCGGAGCTGTTTCACGCAGTGAAACGCTTGACTCGTCTAAAAATACATCGGCGCAAGCCGATACATTATCGCGCCGCAAGGCGTGTATCACTTATCACAGCGAAGCGACATCACGCTCGCGCCAGCGAGTGTATCACTTGCGGCGTCAGCCGCACTATTCTATAGGCTCGACTTTTACCGTGACCTTCGCGCTTATGCCCTGCGTCATCTTGATTTCTGCGGTATAGTCGCCGTATGCCTTGATGTCGGCAAGAGCTATCTTCTTTCTGTCAACATCCTCGCCGTATTCCTTCTTTATAAGCTCGCTTACGTTTGCGCTGGTTATCGCACCGAAGAGCTTTCCGCCCTGACCTGCCTTCGCTTTGAATGTAAGCGCCTTGCCGTTCAGCTTCGCGGCGAGCGCTTCCGCTTCCGCCTTGGCAGTGTCTAATCTATGCTGCTGAGCAGCCTTTTTGCCCTCTAAATCGTTTATATTCTTGGCTGTTGCCTCAATCGCATAGCCCTTTGCAATCAGGAAATTGCGGGCATAGCCATCGGCAACGTTCAAAACAGTTCCTGCCTTGCCGGAACCTTTAACGTCTTTTAAAAGTATGACCTTCATGATTTTTTCCTCCCATATATAGAGCTTAACTCTAAACTTACAACTTAATAATAAACTCGTCTATAGCCTTTTTGACCTTTTCGACCGCTTCCTCAACCGATGTGTTCAGCTGAGCGCCCGCCATCGTCTGATGTCCTCCTCCGCCGATTGCCTCCATAATCAGCTGAACGTTAAAGCCGCCCAGCGAGCGCGCTGAAATATAGCAAACGCCGTCCATCCTGTAAAGCACGAAGGATGCCTTTACGCCGCTTATGCCCAGAAGCTCGTCTGCCGCCTGAGGAGCGGCTAAACGCAGCTCGGAAGCGTCAGAATCGGTAGTGGCAATGGCACAGCCATGGAATAGCGCCGCCGACTGAATCAGCTTGCTCTTTTCGCGGTAGGTGTTAAGCGTATCCGAAAACAGATTTTTGACTGCGATAGTGTCCGCGCCGAGCTTTTTAAGGTAAGCTGCGGCTTCAAACGTCCTCGCGCCGGAGCGCATTACGAAGTTTTTGGTATCGAGCATGATTCCTGCTAAAAGCGCCTCGGCATCGGCGACAGATATGCGGCATTCCACGCCGAAATACTGTATAAGCTCCGCCGCCATCTCACAGGCGGAGGAGGCAAACGGCTCGTGGAAAAATACTACCGCATTGTCTATATAATTTACCATCTTGCGGTGATGGTCTATGATAACAACCGTCTTCGCCTTCTCGTAAAGCTCCTTGGAATCAACGAAATCAGGGCTGTGAGTATCGCATATTATGAGCAGGGAGCGCTCGTTAAGCTCGGTCAAGCCTTCTGCACAGGACTTGAAATAATCTTCCCCGCCGCTTGCCCTTATGTAATCGATAAGCGGCTTGGAAAGATTCTTATCAGGGTCGACAACGCACCAAGCCTGCTTGCCCATGCTCCGAAATGCTCCGCAAAGACCGACGGAAGCACCAACAGCGTCGAAATCCGCAAAGCGATGTCCCATAATATAAATCGCTTCGCTGCTCTGAGCAAGCTCCTTTAGCGCAGTTGCGATGATTCTTGAACGCACCTTTGTGGATTTTTCAACAGCCTTTGAAATGCCGCCGAAGAACTCAAAGCCATTCTCGGTTTTAACAGCGACCTGGTCCCCTCCGCGCCCTAAGCACATATCAAGCGCCTGCTTGGCGTAAATCTCACTCTCGGCAAGGGTTTTAGCCCCTCTGCCAACGCCTATCGAAAGGGTTATGCTCGAACGATCCCCCACCTGAATCGCGCGGACCTCGTCAAGAATATCGAATTTGCGCTCGATTATCCTTGTTAGGTGGCGCTCCTCAACAATGGCGTAGAACCTGTCGGAGGAAACCTTGTGGATAATGCCGTTGGTGTTTTCAATGAACCTCTCAAAAATCTGCTCCAGCTTTACCTGAACGTTTGCCTTGTCGCTCTCCTTGGCGTTGGCAAGAACGTCATCATAGTTGTCAATCGTAAGTATCATGACCGACTTGCGGCTGGCGTGGTACTCGTTTTCGAGCATTACATTATCTGTAACGTCCGAGAAGCGGATGACAGACATATCAAAGCTTTCTGACTGCCTTGCGCAGACGTTATAGTATCTGTCCAAAATCTTGACTATTGCGCCGCTCTGGGCAAAAATGCGCGAGGTGTTGTTGCCCACAAGCTCGGAAAGATGAATGCCATAGGCTCTGTCCTCGCCGAAAAGCCTGTCTTCAAAGCAGCGGTTGTACCATACCACCTTTTCGTCACTGTCGGCAATTATTATCGGCTCGGGGTAGTCGTAAAAAGTCTCCCTGCTGATGGCAACAATGTCCTTATCCATGGCAGTGGTGTATTTTATAAGATTTCCGTTGAAGATTATAGTAATTACCAGAATGGTTACAGCGGAAACAGCAACAACCACTGCGGCAACACAGTAAGCCGCCTTGCCGCTTACCGCAAGAATAACCCCGAACGCAGCAGAAGATATTATCAGCACGGTAAGTGCGATAATGTACGGCAGCGAAACTCGTTTTTTCATCTTGTAACCATTCCTTTCATAACGGCTGACGCCGCAAGTGATGTCGCTGCGCTGTGATTCGCTGGCGCTGGTGATGCGCTCGCTTACACTCATAGTAAAGTACTATAGTGATGCATTTATTTGTACTCATAGTAAAGCACTTTACCTTCGCTCGCAGTGATGCACGCCTTACGGCGCGATAATGTATCGGCTTCGCCGATGGATCTTTAAGAGCGGCTATGCCGCTTAGACGCCTTTGCCATCCCTTAAATATCAAGTATGGTAGGAATAACCATAGGTCTGCGCTTGGTCTTCGAGAAGAAGAAATCGCCAAGCTCATCTTTGAGCTTGTTTCTGATAGCGGTATAATCATGCCGCGTAGCAAGCTCTGTTTGCAGAACGCCCTGAGCCAAGGCCTTTGCCTTGCCCATAAGCTCCTCGTTTTCCTTTTCGTATACGAACCCGCGGGAGACAAGCTCCGGTCCTGAAAGAATCCTGCGGTCTACCTTGTCTATGGTGACAGATACGGTTATAACGCCGTCCTGCGCCAAATGCTTTCTGTCCTTAAGCACTACCGCTCCAACGTCGCCGACTCCCAAGCCGTCTACCATTACCTTGCCCGAGGGGACGCTGCCGTTTATCCTTATTCCGCGGCTGTTTATTTCAATAACGTTTCCTATATCTGCTATGAGGATGTTCTTTTGCGGTATTCCAAGCTCACGCGCGGTTTCGGCGTGGCGGGTCAGATGCTTGAATTCGCCGTGAACAGGCACGAAGTACTTGGGTCTTACAAGGCTCAAAATAAGCTTTTGCTCTTCCTGGCAGGCGTGCCCTGAAACGTGGACCTCATACATTTCCTCATAAACTACCTCTGCGCCGAGCTTCAGCAGCTCGTTTACTACCCTGCCAACAAACTTCTCGTTTCCGGGGATGGGGCGCGCCGAGATAATAATATAGTCGTTTTCGGTGATGCTGACCTGGCGGTGGTCGTTCAAAGCCATTCTTGTAAGCGCGCTCATAGGCTCGCCCTGGCTTCCTGTTGTTATCAGCACTATTTCACCGTCGGCATAGCCCGACATCCTGTCGATATCTATAAGCACGCCCTCGGGCACCTTAAGGTATCCCAGATCTATTGCAAGCCGGATGACGTTTATCATGCTCCTGCCGAATATTGCTACCTTGCGCCCATGGCTTGCCGCGCAGTTTATTACCTGCTGTATGCGGTGGACGTTTGAGGAAAACGTCGCAATAATTATCCTTTTGCCATCGGCTTTGGCAAACAGCCTCTCAAAGCTTTCGCCTACAATCCGCTCGCTCGGGGTGAAGCCCTGGCGCTCTGAGTTGGTGGAGTCGCTCATAAGGGCCAGCACGCCCTCGCTGCCCAGCTGGGCAAGCCTTGGAAGATCTATTATTCCGCCCTCAATCGGGGTGTAATCCACCTTGAAGTCGCCCATGTGGATAAGCGTTCCGGCGGGGGTCTTTATGGCTATTGCAACAGCGTCGGGGATGGAGTGGTTAACTCGTATAAACTCCGCGCTCATAGAGCCGAGCTTAACAGTGTCCCCCGGACTGACGATGTTCATTTTCACCTTGCCTAGATTATGCTCCTTAAGCTTGTTTTCAACAAGCCCCAGAGTCAGGCGGGTGCCGTATATCGGAACATCCGTCTTTTTAAGAAGATACGGTATTCCGCCTATATGGTCCTCGTGCCCATGGGTAAGCAAAACTCCCCTTACCTTATCTGCGTTCTTTTCAACATAGGTAAAATCAGGGATTACAATGTCAACACCCGGCATTTCGGCATCCGGGAATGTCATTCCGCAGTCGATAATAACTATATCGCTGCCATATTCGATCAGGGTCATGTTCTTGCCGATTTCGTTAAGCCCTCCGAGCGAAATTATTCTTACCGAATCGCCCTTGCCCTGATGCGGCTGTTTTTTATTCTGCTTCGGCTCTTCTTCGATATCTGGGATGATACGTTCCTGAATGCTGCGTTCCTGCTTTGCGGAGGTCTTCGGCTGCTTTATCTGCTGCGCGATATCGGATGCAGCCTCCTGCTTTTCTATTTTTTCAAGCTTGGATTGCTTTTTTGAATCCTTTTTGTTCTTCTGCTTCGACTGGCTCAGCTTGTATTTCTGATACTGCGCCGCTTTTTTTGGCGGCTTGGGAGCCGATATTGCCGCAGCTATTGCCGCGTCCAGCGCGGTTACGTTCTTTGAAGCGGAATTTCTGGCGTTTGCCGCCTTTTCCTGCTTCTTTGTGCCCTCGTTTTTGGACTGTCTGGTCTTTTTGACCTTGGTATTCTTTTCTTCGTTATTTGCCATGTATTTCCTTTCTTCTTTTTCAAAAATTGGCACACCGCACAAAGCCCTGTCAACCGCGCGCATAAAAGCGCAGTTGTCTGCCAAAGGTATCGCGCAAGCCGATTCCGGGTTATCCGGCAGATAAATGCATCCGCATAAGGCTTCGCAAAGCTCCGCACATACAGGGTCAGCCGTTCAAAGTGCCGTGTTGCCTATGATATTTACGATATATGTAGAGAAGCGACCGCCTGACGCTTCTCTTAAAATTCTTGAATAATTCAAAGAGCAATACTGCTCCAACTATAAATATGCTTATATAATACTACAATTCGGCGGCAATGTCAAGCGGAATGAACAAATGTTATTCTCTTCTGCCCCGGCGCTTGGAAATTCCAAGCCTTTTTATAATGTCCTCGCAGACAGCGTCCGCCGCCTCCTGAGACACCGATTCAACATACATTGCAAGCGCTCTGCCGCTCTTTAGCGGTCTTACATAAGCCTTTGCGCCGTCGGAATCAAGAACTATATCCCTGCCGCGGCGAAGGTCGGCGAAGTCCCTGCGCAGGATTTTGGGAAGAGCCTCCCCCACCTCGACGGTGCGGCGCGTGTAGACGATTTCGGGCAGCTCTGCCGCAGCCGCGCTCAGCGATATGCTTCTGTCGGCAAGATATCCCAGAACGTCTGCTATGAGCATAAGCGGGTCGTAGGAAAACGGAGAAAGCTCCAGATCGTCGGATGCGGAAACATGGGTCACAGTCTGCCCCTCAAGGCGGGCGTAATCATCGCAGGAAAGCGGTGCGCGCTGCGGAAGCCTTACATTCATCCGCTTTGAGAACCAGTGCCGGCAGGCTATCAGCAAAAGCTTCTCATATGGAATTATGCGCCCCTGTGCCGAGCAGAATACGCTCATCCGGTCGGAAGCCGCAATGAATTCTAGATCCTCGCCCTCGTTCTGTGAGATATCTTTGAACACCTTCGTAAAAATAACCGCTTCCGGCATATTGTCGGTTTTCAGCTTGATTTTTGCGCGTATGGGCGCGTTCACCCTGCTTTTAAGCTCCTTGATATAAAGTGAGGACGCCGCTTCGGCATTTATTTCGGGGGCGTTATGCATACCGCACGGTTCTGAGCGGCGGTTTTTCTCTCCCATAAGCTCGCCTCGGTTGAAGCTCTGCTCTACACGGCGCTCCTCAGAGCGGGCAAGCTCGATTCTGTCCGAGCGCAGAAGGCGGACGTCCTCGGATATATATATAGCATACCTGGTGCCAAGCTTTCTTGCGGCGAACACCGTCTCGCCGAAGGCGGCATCCCTAAGGCTGTAGACAGCTGTTCCCTCGGTGCGAAGCCCAAGTGAGACTGCCTGAGCCATGCTTTCCGAGTCGGCGATATATCCAAGCGTTATATCTCTGATATCCAAAGCCTTTGATATAGCCATTCCCAGCCTTATCGCGTTTACGGCGCTTTCCTCTATCCCCTCGGCTTCTCCGAAATCGCCGAAGCTCAGCGGCTTGTAGCCTGCGGCGGAAACGTCCGAGCGGATATGCGCGCCCGAGGGTATGCGCACGCCGTTTTCTATCCTCACTCCGCTGTCTACCGTTACGGCAGAGCCGATAACACAGCCCGAGCCGACGGCGCTAAGCTCCCCGAAGCGGCAGCCCCTGCCGGTGGTGACGTTTTCGCCGATAACGGCGCTTGTAACCGTGCTTCCCTCGCCCAGTGAAGCGCCCGAAAGTATCAGCGAGCCTTGAACCCTGCATTCCGCGCCGACCGAAGCCCCGCCTTCAATTACGCTTTCGGCTGTCACGATCGCCGATTCGTCAACCGAGGCGTCCTCTAAGATCAGCCTGTCCTTGCCTTCAAGCTGTAAAAGCTCGCGCTGGCATTTTAACAGCGATGGTATGTCGCCGATATCGTGCCAGATCTTGGACTCTGTGTAGGCAAAAATCCGCTTGTCCTCCTTCAACAGCGCCGGGAATACGTCCATGGCGAAGTCGGTTTTTTCGTCCTTGGGAATCCTTGCTATTATCTCCGAGGATATAACATATGTCCCGGTGTTGGCAACGTCGGTAAGGCAGGAATCGTAGCCCGGCTTTTCTAAAAAGCCTATCACCTCGCCCTTTTCGTCTGCGGTGACAAGACCATATTCGCGCGGGTCGGCGACCTTGTGGGTGACTATGGTCACATCGGCGGACATCTTTTTGTGATACTTCACAATTTTGTCAAAATTGAAACCGCATACGCTGTCTCCGCTGACTACCAGAACATCGTCAGTGCCGTTCCATGCTTTTCTTACGCACCCGGCAGTGCCAAGCGGAACATCTTCCCTTACGTAGCCGAGCTTTATTCCGTTTGAAAACGAGCCAAGGCTTTCTTCAAGCTTATCTGCAAGGTAGTAATCCGCAATGGTTGCTTCCCTGAAGCCGCAGGTGAACAAAAGGGAAAGAAGTCTTTTGATTACAGGCTCGCCAAGCATCCGCACAAGCGGCTTGGGAGTATCCGAAGTCAGGGGGCGAAGACGCGACCCCTCTCCTCCGGCTAATATAACAATCTGCATAAACCGTTTTTTCCTTTCGAGTAATGTACTTTTTATGATATACATTAAACTAATTTTTATGCAGAAATGAGTGAAATTTGGTGAACGTGATTCTTGTATGTACAGAATTGGTTCGATCGGCAGAATCAAAAGCAAAAAAAGTGGACAGCTTCCGCCATCCACTGAAAACATACCAAGCCTATAGCCTAAATCTCTTTAGCATAAACCCCTTCCTTAACATTCATCATGTAAAGCCTGGAGCCTGCTTCCTCGCTCTCGTTATATTCAAGACCCATATCCTGCGCCACAATCCTTGCAAGGTCTGAAAACAGCTTGCAGGTTTCTATAACCGCAGTCCACATCTTATCCGTCTTCGGAACGGTATAGGAGCGCAGATACTTATTATACACCGATTCGGGAAGATATTTGCGGAAGTACTTGCCCATCTTGCCGCTTGACACCGAAAAGTCGGTTATAGTGCCTATGTACCACGAAACCACCCTGTCAAGCTGCTTTCTTACAACGGTGTTGAACATCTGCATGGCATACGGAACCTCGTCCCTGGCAATACCCTTTGCCACGTTGTTCAGGCACCACCAGAACTCGTTGCAGCAGTCGGAAAACTCCTTCTGCTTGGGCGGCTTTATGTTGAAATAAAATTCGTCCGGGCAGATGTCGGTCAGCCTTCTTTGCTTATCCACAAGAACTATAAAAGGCTCTTCCCTGTTTTTATCGAACGGCTCGGTGGCAACGGTAAGGTCTATGCGGTTGCCGTCCTCAAAAATGGCGAGGTACACAAATTTTTTGCAGTTTTCAGGGGATGCATCCTCAACGTCCATCAATACCGGGGTCTGCAAAAGAAGCGTTCTGCCGAAATTATTTTCAAGCCACGAAGCATTGTTCCAGAACGGACGGATATCGTCTACATAAAACTCTATATCGTAATCCTGATATATGTCCTTAGGAATACTTCTATCCGCCTTGGAGCCGGATATCACAGCCTCGTTTATCCTTGTGTCCGCGCATGCAAGACCTATTATCATGTTCAGCATTTGTATTTCAGAACGCATATGTTTTCCCCCTGATCGTAACTTTAAGCCATAAATTAAACGTTGAAATTATTATAGCACATTATACGAACAAAAGCTATAGCAAAATAAAAAACTGTCAGACTGCACAAAAGTTATCATATGTTTTACCGTTTTTTAACTGAACAAATAGTGGCATAAAATCCACGATATGGCGGTTTTATGCGTTCTTTGCAGCCCTTAACTGGTAACAGTGCGCAGTCTGACAGTATATTACATTATTTTAGTCATTTTTCTGAGAACGCTTAGCGGCCAAATCAACCAAAGCGTCCTTCCTGCTGAGGTTCAGTCTTCCCTGATCGTCGATTTCAACTACCTTTACAACTATCTCGTCACCGACGGAAACAACATCCTCAACCTTGCCGACCCTCTGCATATCAAGCTTGGAGATGTGCACCAAGCCCTCCTTGCCGGGAGCGATTTCAACGAATGCGCCGAAGTTCATCAGCCTTGTAACCTTGCCCTTATAGATAGAGCCGATCTCAGGGTCAAATGCAATGGTATTGATTATGGAGATAGCCGCCTGAGCCTTTTCCATATCAAGACCGGATACGAATACATTTCCGTCATCGTTGATATCGATCTTAACATCGCAGTCGGCTGAGATCTTCTGGATGACCTTTCCGCCCGAGCCAATGACCTCTCTTATCTTGTCAACAGGAACCTTGGTGGTGAGCATCTTGGGCGCCCACTTGGAAACCTGCGGTCTGGGCTGGGCAATAGCCTTAGCCATTATCTCGTCAAGTATATAATCCCTTGCCTTATGGGTCTTGGCAAATGCTTCCTCTATGATTTCATAGGTCAGACCGTCAACCTTTATATCCACCTGAATAGCGGTTATACCCTTGTGGGTTCCGCCTACCTTGAAGTCCATATCGCCGAAGAAGTCCTCCAAGCCCTGGATATCTACCATGGTGGCAAAGGAACCGTCCTCCTTGGTGATAAGTCCGCAGGAGATACCTGCAACCGGCGCCTTTATCGGAACGCCGGCATCCATCAGCGAAAGGGTGGAGCCGCAGATAGAGCCTTGCGAGGTGGAGCCGTTTGAAGAAAGAACCTCGGAAACAACTCTTATTGCATATGGGAACTCCTCAACCGAGGGAAGAACAGGTATGAGCGCCTTTTCAGCCAAAGCGCCGTGACCGATTTCACGTCTGCCCGGTCCGCGTGAGGGCTTTGTTTCGCCTACAGAGTAGGAGGGGAAGTTATAGTGGTGGATATATCTCTTCTCAGTCTCTTCATCCAAACCGTCAAGCTTCTGAGCATCGCTTACGGGGCCAAGTGTGGTGATGGAAAGAACTTGGGTCTGTCCTCTTGTGAACAAGCCCGAACCGTGAACTCTGGGAAGAACGCCAACCTCGGCGGCAAGTGGTCTTATCTGATCCAATGCTCTGCCGTCAACGCGCTTGCCTTCATAGAGCCAGTTTCTTACAATCTTCTTCTGAAGCTTATAGATGCATTCGTCTATCATAGCGCCCTGCTCGGGGTATTCAGGGTCGAATCTTTCATGAATAGCGTCCTTAATAGGCTGAAGCCTTGCTTCTCTTACATTCTTATCGTCGGTATCGAGTGCTGCCTTTACATCCTCGGCGGACATGGCTTCGATAGCCTCGAACAGGTCGTGGTCAACCTCCATCGACTCAAACTCGAACTTGGGCTTGCCGATTTCAGCCTTGATGGTGTTGATAAACTCTACCATGCGCTTGATTTCCTTGTGACCGGTCTTGATAGCTGTAAGCATAGTCTCATCATCAACCTCGTCAGCTCCCGCTTCTATCATGACTATCTTTTCCATGGTTCCGGCAACGGTAAGGTTAAGGTGATTCTTGGCTCTTTGCTCCAATGTAGGATTCAAAACGATTTCGCCGTCAACCAGGCCTACGCTTATGCCCGCGATAGGACCTGCCCACGGAATATCCGAAATGGATATAGCTATAGAGGTTGCCAGCATTCCGGCGATTTCAGGGGAACAGTCGGGGTCAACAGCCATAACCGTCATAACAACGCTGACGTCGTTGCGCATATCCTTGGGGAACAGGGGGCGAATCGGTCTGTCAACCATTCTTGAGGTTAAAATAGCCTTATCGGTGGGCTTGCCCTCACGCTTGGTGAACGAGCCAGGGATTCTGCCTACAGAGTAAAGCTTTTCCTCATAGTCAACCGAAAGAGGGAAGAAGTCAACGCCCTCACGCGGCTTGGGGGAAGCGGTTACGTTTGCCATAACGACCGTTTCGCCGTATCTTACCCAGCAGGAGCCGTTTGAAAGCTCACAGGTCTTGCCCGTTTCAACAACCAAGGGTCTTCCGGCAAAGGTAGTTTCGTACTTGTGGTATTTGTCGAATTTCTTGAGTTCTGACATTGCCATGTTTAATATTCCTCCGTTCAAAAATAAAGATAAATTTAGCTTTGCTTTCAAGCGGATGTTTTAGCAATAAATCAAATCCACCGTATAAGCGCCATAAGCCCTGAAGCAATGGACTTGATTTATTACTAAAAAACATCACCTGAAAACAAAAACTTAAAGAGCAGAAACAATAATAGTATTGCTCCTGCCCTTTAGCACAAATTAATTACTTTCTGAGGCCGAGCTTTTCAACGATTGCACGGTAACGGTTGATATCGGTCTTCTGAAGGTAGTTCAAAAGATTACGTCTGCGGCCGACCATCTTAAGAAGTCCTCTTCTGGAGTGGTGGTCGTTCTTGTGAATCTTCAGATGCTCGGTAAGATCCGCAATCCTCTTGGAAAGTATAGCAATCTGAACCTCGGGCGAACCGGTGTCGTTCTCAGAAAGCTTGTTGGCTTCGATTATAGCCAGCTTTTCGTCTTTTAACAGCATTTTAATATACCTCTTTCTTGATTTTTCCGACAGCATAGAAAGCGGCGGGTATTATTCCCATAATCAGGGCTTAGCCCGCTTTCAGCGACTGCGGTAATTTTTTGTGCGCAATCCGCGGACAAATTCCGCCTCATACGCATCTGATATAATACCACATTTCCACCGATTTGTAAAGGGGTTTTTGAAATTTTTTCTTTTACAGCGTTTGCCGGTGGTTTTCTTTGTCATATTATAGCACAAAATTCCCCGCACGTCAACGAATTTCACTAAAGATTACAAATTTCGGTGCGCGGCGCATCCATCACGCAAAAACCTATTGACAACGCAATAAATTAGTGCTAAATTATTGAGGTTTGAGGGATTCATCCCGAAAAAATCTCAAAAAATCAGGTAAAAATATGACCCATGTATTAGCCTTTATAAAAAAGAACACGGTAATGACCATAGCCTTCGCGGCGGCGCTGATAACCTCGTTTATAGTGCCGGTGGACGAGAAGTATTTAGGCTACTTCGATTACAAGACCCTTGCCTGCCTGTTCTGCGTTCTGGCAGTAGTCTGTGCGCTGAAGGACGTTAACTTCTTCTACATTTTAGCCGAGAAGGTTGTGGAGCGATTCAAAAATCTGCGGATATGCGTTCTTGCTCTGGTTTACATAACCTTTATCGGGTCCATGCTGATTGCCAACGACATGGCGCTTCTGACTTTCCTGCCGCTGGGGTACTTCGTTTTATCCTCTACCGGCAAGGAAAAGTATATGGCGTATGTCTTCATTCTGCAAAACGTAAGCGCGAACCTCGGCGGTATGCTTACACCCTTTGGCAACCCGCAGAATCTGTATCTTTACACCAAGTTTGAAATTCCGAATCTTGAATTTATTAAGATAATGGCGCCGCCGTTTTTTGCCGCTATCAGCGTTATAACAGTGTGCTGTCTGGTACTTCCCGCCGAGAAGCTTTCGCTCACTGATATACCGCCAAAGCTCGATGTTAAGCGCACAGCGTTTTATCTGGTGCTGTTTGCGCTTTCGATTGGCATAGTCTTCCGTGGGATACCTTATCAAATCGGCGCAGTAGTGATACTTGCAGCCCTGATGTTTGCCGACAGGCACGCAATAGCAAGCGTTGACTATCCCCTGCTTTTAACCTTTGTGTTCTTCTTCATCTTCGCAGGAAATATGGCGCGCATTGAACCTGTGGTATCGCTGCTTTCGGGATTGCTCAGCAAGAATACTCTGCTTTTCAGCATTTTAAGCTGCCAGTTCATTTCAAACGTTCCCTCGGCGATACTGCTTTCCGGGTTCACCGGCAACTACCCCGACCTGCTTGTGGGAGTGAATATCGGCGGAGTGGGAACTATAATCGCATCCTTGGCAAGCCTGATTACTTTCAGAGAGTACTTAAAGCATAACCCCGGCAAGGCGGGAAGGTATCTTTTAGAATTCTCGGCGATCAATTTCGGATTTTTGATACTGCTTACCGGGTTCGAGTGCGTGATAAAAAGTATTTAGGGATGTATAAATAAAGCCAAAGGCTCGCAAGTCAATCACGACTGTGCGAGCCTTTCCTTATCTATTTTATACATGACCTTAGCATGATTCTCCCTGATGGTTTCGGATAATATCACCCTGCCGTTAGCCTTATCAACACAGCTTCTTACGACCCTGCCGACTCTGTAATAGCCGTCCTCCTCCTTAACAAACCTGTCCTCCTCGGCGTTGATATGGTACTTCACATTCAGCGGCTCGGTGGTTCTTATCTCGCCGTATAAGTACTTGTCGTCCGTCCACACAATTATCTGCCACGGCTGGGTGGTGGTGTTCTTAAAGCGGTAATCGAGGTAGTTATACATTATCGAAGTTCCCGTTCCGAAAGGAACTTTCCTGCCGCAGTCGGGGAAAAGGTCAAAGCGGTCATGGTGGTGGTGCTCGGTGATTTCAAGCGGAGTGTGCAGAACCATCCAGTGGATAAGGTTTGTAAACTGGCACATTCCCCCGCCAACGCCTTTAGCGGTTTTACCGTTGGATATGGTAAGTCCTTCCTTGTAGCCGTCCTTGGCGCGGCAGGCGCCCACAAGCTTCCAGAAGGAGAATGTTTCACCGGGGTATACAATAATTCCGGATACCTTCGGGCAGGACAAAGCAAGGTTTACCGCCTTGTTGTTCTGCAAAACCGGGTCAACATTACCCAAGGTGCGGCGTATAAGCGAGCTGTGCTCGTAAATAA
>CALDFS010000302.1 GCA_937942105.1 uncultured Ruminococcus sp.
TTACCGAAACTGTTGCAAAGCGTGATATGTCCGAGCAGCTTTTAGACAACATGGATATCGAGCGGGAGCGCGGAATAACCATTAAGGCGCGCGCAGTAAGGCTTAACTACAAGGCTAAAAGCGGCGAAACTTACGTCTTCAATCTGATAGACACCCCCGGTCATGTTGACTTTAACTATGAGGTATCGCGGTCGTTAGCAGCCTGCGAGGGCGCAATACTTGTTGTTGACGCTTCGCAGGGCATAGAGGCACAGACGCTTGCAAACACCTACCTTGCCATAGAACACGATTTAGAGGTGCTGCCGGTAATAAACAAAATCGATTTGCCAAGCGCCAACCCCGAAGGTGCTATTGAGGAGATTGAAAACGTTATAGGTCTTCCCGCACAGGACGCTCCGCGGATATCCGCAAAGATGGGCATAAACATTGAAGAAGTCCTGGAGCGCATAATAACCGATATCCCCGCCCCCGCCGGCGACCCGGATGCACCGCTGAAATGCCTTGTCTTTGACAGCTACTACGATTCATATAAAGGCGTTATCATATACGTAAGAGTGGTTGACGGTACGCTAAAAGTCGGCGACACTATTAGGCTTATGGCCACCGGTGCGGAATTTCTGACCGTTGAGATAGGATATATGGGCGCTACCGAGCTTATCCCCTCCGGCGAGCTTAAGGCAGGCGAGGTCGGATATATCACCGCTTCAATTAAGAGCATTCAGGATACAAAGGTGGGCGATACCGTTACGAACGCCGAGCGTCCCTGCGCTTCGGCTCTGCCGGGATACCGCAACGTCAACCCGATGGTATTCTCTGGCATATACCCGGCTGACGGTGCAAAGTACGGCGACCTGCGCGACGCATTGGAGAAGCTGCGCCTGAACGACGCTTCTTTAAGCTTTGAGCCGGAAACCTCGGTTGCCTTGGGCTTTGGCTTCCGCTGCGGCTTTCTGGGGCTTTTGCATATGGAAATCATCCAGGAGCGGCTTGAACGCGAATACAACCTTGACCTTATAACCACCGCGCCTTCGGTTATTTACCGTGTAACCCTCAACACAGGCGAGGTCAAATATATAGACAACCCCACCAACTACCCCGACCCTTCGCTGATTCAGCTTGCAGAAGAGCCTGTTATAAACGCTCACATCTTCTCGCCGAGCGAGTTTGTGGGAAACATTATGGAGCTTTGCCAGGAACGCAGGGGAAACTTCAAGGGCATGAAGTACATTGACAAGACGTTCGATGACACTTTATATGAGGAAGCTCAGGCAGCAGAAAACGAGCGCAAATCAGATTCGTTCTCCTTTGCAGAAAGGCCAGAAGATACAGAAGATGGTTTTGATGATAGCGTAGAGGTTGACCAAGAGCTAATTGATTTTTGGGGCGCTGGATATGCACCTGATTTTTATTTAGAGCTTGAGCGTAGATATAAAAGTTGGACAGAGGGCATCTCGGTGGTTGACCCAACGGAGCGGTCTCTTTACAGGCAAATTTGTTTGCTTGAGACTATTATTAGCAGAGACGCTGCACACGGGAAAGCAATCGACAAAAATGTCAATGCACTGAACAGTCTGCTTGGTAGTATGAACTTGAAGCCGGCTCAAAAGAAGAGTGAGGCAGATGCAGAGCTGGATAATATGCCGCTCGGTGTGGGAATCCAGAAATGGGAGTATTCAAGACCACTGCCCCCTACTCCCGACAATATGAAAGATGAAAGCGGTATAATCCGCAACGTGACCACATGGTTTCTCGGCCACGCCTGTAAAATGGTTGGACTGAGAAATAGTTATTGCCAGATGTATGAAGACGCAATTAACGAATATCGAGTCAAATACCCAGAGTACGCCGAGGAGGATGACGATACCTTCCTGACAGATATCTTTGGCGATTCCGGTAAGAACGAGAGTGATGGCAATGGGTGAGCGAAAGACTCGTTATGACCAAGTGCTTGAGGGGATGGCAATATGGGGCAGTTACTATCGAGAAAACATTGATGTTTTTGTCAAAGAATATTTGAACATTACCTATCTCAAATGGTATCAGTATGCCGTGCTATGTCTAATGAATGCCAATGTTATCTTTTTGTGGATTGCATCACGAGGCATGGGTAAGACATTTATCACAGCTATCTTTTCGTGTGTGCGTTGTATCCTT
>CALDFS010000303.1 GCA_937942105.1 uncultured Ruminococcus sp.
TAAGCGGCGACGTCAAGTGCGACTCAATGCACATTTCCGGTTCGGGAAAGATTGAGGGCGAGGTCGACTGCAAAAACGAAATCCATATATCCGGTTCGGGTAGGATCGAAAAGGATGTCAAGTGCAACTCTTTGCATATATCCGGTGCGGCAAAGGCTGCAAACGTTAAGGCAAGGGAGGTTCACATCTCCGGCTCCTGCTCCACGGAGGGAAAAATAGAGGCTGACGAAATAAAAATCTCCGGCGTGATGAGTGCCGGCGGTGACATCTGCGGAGAAAAGGTCGAGGTTAGCGGCGGCATAAAAACCTCTCACCTGTTAAGCGGCGAAACGGTGGATATAAGGTTCGGCTCCTACAATTGCAGTATCGGCGAAATCGGCGGCGGTGTGATATCCGTCCGCCCGGGGGACTATATCAATCGCTCCTTCGGCGGACTGTTTGAGTTCAGATGGAAGCGTTCTGACGGCTATATGTCAAGCGGCAAAAGCAGCGGTCACGTTATAAATATCGGCTCGATAGAGGGCGACGATATCACCATTCAGGACTGCATTGTAGACACTATCCGCGGCGGAAGGGTAAAAATACTTTCGGGCTGTGTGGTTAAAAGAGTGGAATACAGCGGCGAGCTTACAGTTGAGGATGGCGCAAAGGTCGAAGAGCAAATCAAGATATAAAAAATTATGACAGGGTGAAAAGCTTCACTCTGCCTTAACTTTTGTGTGCTCATGCGCGCTTGCCGTCAAACTCTTTCCAGAAGTTCTTAACCGCGGCTTCGTAGCCTGCTCTGTCGATAATACAGCTCATGCCGTGGTCTGCCCCGGGGACAATAAGAAGCCTTTTTTCGGACGCGCACGCAAGATAGTTGCGATATGTCATCTCAACGGGAACAAAATGGTCGTCCGTTCCGTGTATGAACAATACCGGGGTTTTGCACTGACGCAGTGCGTCAATGGTGGAATAGCTTGATTCGGCATACTGGTTCTTGCGCTCGTATATAGCGGATGCAAGCCCCTTGTGTATGTTATAGTTGATGTGAAGATTGTTGTTGACAACGTGGTTCCATATCTCATCGGGCGAGGTGAATGCGCAGTCGGCAATGATTCCGTGAACATTTTCGGGAAGCTTCAGTCCGCCGGTCATTAAAACGGTGGTGGCGCCCATTGAAACTCCGCAAAGATATACAGGAAGCTCCGCCGATTTGTTGTCGATAACCCACTGTGTCCAGTCCAGGCAGTCGTATCTTTCGATAACTCCGAAGCCCATATAATCGCCGCCGCTGTTGTTCTGACCGCGCTGCTCGGCAAACAGAACAGAACAGCCGTTTTCGTGCAGGAAATCGGCGACAAGTCCAAAATCGCTTGTCCATGAGGACCGCCAGCCGTGCATGGCAACAACTATCCTTTTTGGATTCTCTGCTGGGTACCAGTGCCCCACAAGCGTAATATCGTCAAACCCTTGAATTTCTACGCGCTCCGTGGGTGCGGTCTCAAGCTTTTCGGCGGCTTCAGCCTGCTTTTTAAAGACCTCTTCGTCAATCAGCGAGCCTGCAATGCGGTTGGTAGCCCGCGTCATCATTTTCGGACCCTCGCGGTCAAGGGCTGTTTTCATAAGAAATTTTGTCGTAAAATATGCGGCTGTTCCGAATACGGCGGTAGCGCCGAGAACCGCCCCGGAAGCAATAAGAATCTTGTTTTTGTCAGGTTTCATGTTGATTAATCCTTTCACGGCTTATTTCAGATTTAAAGGGCAGCATATCATAAGGAAAACGCCGACCTTGTGATTTACTGCCCTTAATTATACTCCTTGATTGTGGAGAATATAAGTGAAACTACGGCAAATGCAGTGAAATATTTTTACTTCTTTGGCTGAAGCCAAGCGGCGTAGTCGCCCCAGAAATAGTCGCCGATATATTCCTCATAAAGTCCGGAATCGACATAAATAGCAAGTCGCTGCTGCCCACCGGCGATAAACAGCTCACTTGAAGTGTTGTTGGGGACGGATATATCCTCAGCACATTTGCCATCCGGAATGATAATTTCGGTGATAAGCGAGCCGCTGAGTGCTCCGCCGTCCAACCTTGAAATGTTTTTGCCCAAGGTCAGCTTTTTGCATGATGAACCATTGAATGCAGCTTTTGCGACGGTGGTAACCTCAGCACCGTCGGTGAAGTCCGGGATGGTGAGTGACTCCTGCGCCCTGCCTTCATCTGTAAGACCTATAATCTTCCAAGAGCCGTCATCTGCCGAATCAAGCAGGAAATAGATGTTCTCCTGTTCGTCCTGATTTCCGCTTTGCTCATCCTTCGGTCTGTGACCGGCGGGTGAAGGAAGCTCACTATAAGCAAGCGTGATATCGCTTCTTCCAAGCTCCCGCTTTATATCGTCAATCAGCTTGACGGTGCGCACCGTAACGCCGGAGTTGTTAAGGTGGAATTCTGAATCGAAGAAGTAACCGTCGTCCATAATGTAATCAAATACATTGCTTATGACCTTGCAGTCAAGGCTAAGGCAGAGGTTTTTGTAAAATGCACGTATCGATTCATCGGTGCTGCTTTCAAAGACAGCTTTTTCATTCATCGGCGGGAAGCTGAAATAAACCTCACCCCCTTGTGAGCGTATGAAAGCTGTGTAATCATTTACGTATTCTATGAACTCCTCGTATTCGGTAAGGTCATCGTCTTCAAAATCCGCCGAGAAGTCAAGCTTTATTGGATTTCCATAGCCCGTAAGCTCGTTGTAAGGGCGGTCAAAGGTATTGTCGCCGTATTCATTGAAGTTTTCCTTTTTGTATGCTCCCTGATTGACAGGTCTTTCACCGCTGATAAGATATCTGAGCTTGCTCGAACCGAACTTCCACGCCGCCCCAACGAGCGAGCCGTAATCGTCCTTACCCACGTGAGCGAGCATGGAAAAGCTGCCGTCCATAGCTTCTAAAGCCGTTTCCGAGCCGAAGTATAAGGAAAGCGTCTGTGCGCTCATCTCAGGCGCTAAGATGAAGATGTCTCCCTCGTTGACCGATGCACGGCTCAGATCCATCATCAGCTTAGTGCCGAGGTCGGCATACAGCCCGAAGTTTACAACATGATAGCCCAGCTCGTCTTCAATCATCTTACTGTCAAGCCCGAACGCCGCAGAGCTTCCGCCGACTATGACTATCTTCTTTTCCTCTATGCTGCACAGCCGCTCATATTTTTCTGAAAGCTCGCCGACGAAGGTATCATCATATACTGCCGGAAGCGCAAATACCGCCGCGATAACCATAATAAATGGTACAGCAAACACCGCAAGCATAGCCGCAAAGGTCTTTATAAAATTCTTTTTCATATCAAGACCTCCTCAGAATTGGAAATAGATGAACGAGCTTGCCCCGCCTGAGCTAAGAAGCAGCAGCCATGCCGCCGCAACTGTCCAGCAGAGAATGATATATAAAAATCCCGAAGCGAAAGTGCCATTGTATTCGCCGCTCGGATAGTTCTTCAGAGCTATCTGCAAATCAAGCTGCTTTACAATGTATATCATAAGTATTATTGAAATGATTCGCACCCAATCCAGCCCAAGAGCGGTCAGCGATGCGCCTATTTGCAGTCCGGTCCAGCCCGAAAACAGCGTTCTGTAAAGCGATATCATATCGGATGCGGAATTCGCCCTGAAAGCCACCCACGCTATAAGCACAAGCAGGAAGGTCACAATCCGCTTGAACACAACCGCCGGGACTCCTGATTGATTTATTCTGAGCTTATCCCAAAGCTTGGAGCGAAGCCCCGATGTGATATGCCCTATTATCTGGTACACCCCATGGATTACTCCCCAGATAATATATGTCCACGCTGCACCGTGCCATATTCCCGAAAGCAGAAAGACTATGAAGATGTTGGCATAGTGCTTAGCCCGCGAACATCTTGAACCGCCAAGCGGGATATATACATAATCTGTAAACCATGATGTCAGCGAGATATGCCATCTGCGCCAGAAATCGCGAATGTTCACAGCGCTGTAGGGGTCTTTAAAGTTCTGCATAAGGTTTATGCCCATTATTTTGGCACAGCCTATGGCTATGTCGGTATATCCCGAAAAGTCGCAGTAGATCTGAACCGAAAACAGCGCAGTTGCTACTAAAACGGTAAAGCCGTTGAAAAGCTCACTGCCGCCATCCGAAGCCGAGGAGTAAACAAGGTCCACCACCCGCGATATCTGGTCGGCAACAGCTATTTTTTTGAAGAAGCCCACAGCCATCATTTTAAGCCCCATGCTCGTCATGTATGGGGATGGCGGATTGTCCGCTTTGAGCTGGGGCAGAAGGTTTTCCGGGCGCTCAATAGGTCCCGCAACGAGCTGAGGAAAGTAGGAGACATAGAGCGCGTAATAACCGAAGTGCCGCTCGGCCTTCATCTTCCCACGGTAGACGTCTATTACATACGAAAGCGTCTGGAATGTGTAAAAGGATATTCCTACCGGAAGCATCAAATCAAGTGAGAATTTAAGGTCTGCACCGAAAAGATTTATCAGCGAGCAGACGGTATCTGCAAGAAAGTTAAAATATTTAAAGAAGAACAAAACCCCAAGGCTTGCAGCAGCCACAGTAACGGCAAGAAGCCGCTTAACACCCTGCTTTTTAGCTTTCTCGATTCCCAGGGCGCAGGAATAGGATATTACAGTTGTGAAAAGAATTAAATAGATAAGGTCCGCCTGCCAGCTCATATAGAAGAAATAGCTTGCGGCAAGAAGCATCACCCAGCGCGCTTTTTTGGGAAGCACCCGATACAGAACCAGCACTATAGGGAAGAATACAAGGAACGCAAATGAATTGAATACCATGCGCTATTCTCCCTTCCCGGAACCGATTCTGTCCGACTTTTTTGGGATAGATTTGCACAAAAGTGCCACGGATAAGCTTATCAGAAGAGCCAAAAACAGCTCGCTGACGTCTGCGCCAAGCATAAACATCAGAAAGAACAAAGCGATATGTGCAGCGGCATTAACAATAACGGGAATGATTTCAGCCTTCCGCCCGCGCATAAGCCTATAGCATACGTGAAGAGCAGCGATAAGTACCATCAGCGCCCAGAACCATATCGTTCCCAAAACCTTATATTCGTTCATAGTCATTCACTGCGCTCCTTTTCCAGCTGAGCCTTTATGTCATGGGCAAGATTCTGCGTGCGTATCTGCGCGCCCTCGTCGTTTAAATGCCATTCCGAATCAAAGAAGTATTTGTGCTCCATAACATATGTTCCAACGTTTGAGATTACCGGGTAGTCGAGCTTTTCCGCACAGCTATCTGTGAATTTGTCGTATTCCGACTGAGCGGCAGCGCTCTTATGAAGCCTTGCCTTGTCGTAGGTGCCGAAGCTCATGTAAAGCTTGGCGCCCTTTGCTTTGTAGACTTTATATATCTCATTGAGATTTTCATATTGAAGCTTGGTATAGTTGAAACCCTGAGTAGCGTCTCCGAAGCTTCCGCGCACGCTCTTGCGGACTGTTGAGCGGTCGCCGTACTTGTTAAGCTCGGTCGGAAGCTGATATTCCTTTCCGCTTTGATGGATGGCGGGGACAAGCGAACCGTCCTGCGGGTTGCCAACCTGAAACTCGCGGAAGGAATCCCAGAAGCCGGTGTATTTCGAGATGTCAGCGTCCCTGAAAATGTCATAGCACTGCTCATTTCCGCGGAACATCTTTGCGTGGAACCTGTTTGAACCCATCGCAGAGGAGTCAAAGAACTCCGGCGCGTGAACAACTATATCGCCCTTAGACACGTATTTTGATATGACGTCTAAGAAGAACAGTGACGGGTTGGCAACGTTGGTGCCATAGTTTATAACGCTGTAGCCGGGCATAAGCTTCTCGAAAAGTGCGGAATCAAGACCGTTTAATGATGATGAGCCTGAAACAACTACGATCTTTTTGCCTTCAGCCTGCCTTAGGCGCTCATATTTAATGCAGAACGAGCCTTCGATCGCGCCGGAATAGACCGGCAGACGCTGCGAGTTTAATACAACTGTCTTGACGTTCGGATTAAAGCTTTTATCCCAGACCGAAACAACCGAGTCAAAGAAAACGACTTCACGCAGGCTTTCACAATCCGAGAACGCACCCGACTGTATATTCTTTACCGTTCTTGGAATAACGACTTTTTCGATTCCGCCGGAAAATGCTCCCTTTGCGATTTCCATGACTTTAAGCCCATCTATTTCCTCGGGAATAACAACTGTGCTGTCAGAGCCTGCGTAGCCGGTGATTTTTATGCCATCCTCTGCTGCTTTCTTCTGGTCAAGCTTGCCCCAGCTGTAGCTTGAATCGCTGATATAGCTTATGCTTTCGGCGGAATACTCAAACTCGGAAGCGGGCGTTTCCTTTGCCCAGACTGCGTATAGGTCCAAAGCGCCGTTATCGACCCTGCAAACACCACCCATATTTGAAAATCCCGGAATGTCGTTGCAGGATTCATAGTCTGAGTATTCAGCCGGCTCGGTGCTGTAGCCAATGCAGGAATATCCCTCGCGGGCAAAACTTCCGTCAGCGTGAAGTGTCTGCTGCATGGCAAAGGTATCGCTGTATTGCTTGGTTATGCTGAACTGCTCAGAGCCGTCGGCAGTAACACCGCCATTCAGATGGTATGTGATGGTGTAATCAGAAAATCCAGAGAAGTTTGCGTATACAGAACGGTTCTCAGTTATCTTGAATGTATATTCCATGTCCTCACTTAAAAGCGTGCCGCCGTCGGAAAGAAAGCCGCCCTCCGACCATCCCTCAAAACTGAGGTTTTCGGATTCAGCAGCTGTAAGCTTAACGTCTGTAGGATAGGCAAACAGCTCGCCCGATGCCGTTGCCTTGGCGGATTCCACGCTCTTTTTAACGCTGAGCCGGAAGACTTCCGACTCCTTTGCAACTATCATGTCAATAGTTGCGGGCGCGATAACGTCGCTCAGCCTGAGCCGCCCGCGCTCTTCGTCAAATTCTGCGTCAGCGGTGTTGCCGATATAAATATATCCTTCATCCAAAGTGACTTTAAATGTAACTGTCCTGCCGGACGTGGCGTCAACGATATTGTCGCCTTCAATGGTTATTCCATCGCAGGGGCGAAGCATTATTCTTACGGTATAATCCTCACGTTTTTCAGGCTTTTGTGCACATCCGCACATCAGAAGCGTAAACGCTGTAAGCACAGGCAGCAGCCGCATAAATAGATGTTTCATATTTTTTCTCCAATCGGGAAATCTTCTACATCAAATTTAACACCTAATCAAACCCGGTGTCAACCTGTTTTGTGAAATGCGTCTGGATTGTCCGCTGATTTTAAATTTTTGTCTATGCGTTCGAGGCGGTTGCATTTTTCAGAAGATTGTGTTAGAATATATTTGCATAATATCATTATGAAAGGATGACTTGATTGTGTCAGAGGTAAAAGCATCTGCCGGAACCGGCGGGGAAGTGTACCTTCCTTTGGATAAGAGAAGCGGCTCAGGCAAGGCTTCAAACGTTTATTTCACCAGAAAGCTTTCGGCGGAGGGTCTTATAAATATATACTCCGCCCTTGGAGCAGAGCTTCCGGGCAGGGTTGCAGTAAAGCTCCACACCGGCGAGAAGGACGGCCCGAACATCATCCCACGGGATTGGGTCAGAAAGCTCATAGAAAATAAGCTTCCGGGCGCTTCCATTGTCGAAACCAACACCTATTACGAGGGCGACCGCTATACAACGGCTCTTCACCGCGAAACCATAGCCCACAACGGCTGGACGTTCTGCCCGGTTGACATCATGGATGAGAACGGCACGGTTATGCTTCCGGTCAAAGGCGGCAAGTGGTTTTCCGAGATGTCGATGGGCAAAAACATACTAAACTATGATTCCATGCTTGTTCTTACCCACTTTAAGGGGCACACACAGGGCGGCTTCGGCGGCTCGAATAAAAACATAGGAATAGGCTGCGCCGACGGCAGAATAGGCAAGGCGATGATCCACACAACGCCCGGATCCGATGATATGTGGGATATCCGCAAAGAGGAGTTTATGGAGCGGATGACGGAATCGGCAAAGGCAGTGGTAGACCATTTCGGAAGCAATATCCTGTTTATAAATGTCCTGCGGAATATGTCTGTCTCCTGCGACTGCGAGGGGGTTGAGGCTGCGCCGGTGGTAACGCCGAATATAGGAGTTCTTGCGTCAAAGGATATTCTTGCCATAGATCAAGCCTCGGTTGACCTTGTTTACGCTCTTGAAGAGGGCGACCGCCATGCACTCACCGAAAGAATGGAATCACGCCATGGTCTTCGTCAGCTCACATATATGAAGGAGCTTAATATGGGTTCGGATATCCCGAAGATCATTGATATTGACAATGGCGGCAGAGAGATATCTCCCAAGGAAGCCGTTGCAGGTGTTAAGCCGTTTGGAAGCATCGGAAGCAGATGATAAATGATTTTTCAAAGGGGAGCGTTCGCAAAAGCATTGTTTATCAGGCACTTCCGCTGATTTGTGCACAGCTCGTACAGCTAGCCTATAACATTGTAGACAGAATTTATATAGGTCACCTTTCTGACAGCGACAGCTTAGCGCTCACCGGAATAGGGCTTGTCTTTCCGATAACAACGCTTATTGCGGCATTTACAAACCTTTTCGGCATGGGCGGCGCGCCGCTCTTTGCCATAGCAAGGGGAGAAGGGGAAGATAAGAAGGCGGAAAGAATCATGGGCAACACCTTCGCCCTGCTTTCGGTCTGCTCAGTTGTTATAACGGTGCTGTGCTTCCTGTTTGCCAAGCCGGGTCTGTACCTTTTCGGGGCGGACGGCACCACCTATTTCTATGCCGGAAGCTATCTGAAAATATACCTAATCGGAACGCCCGCGCTGATGCTTGCAACAGGTCTTAACGGCTTCATAAACGCCCAGGGCTTTCCGAGAATCGGAATGTTCACGGTGGCAATAGGCGCTGTTATCAATCTTGTTTTAGACCCTGTTTTCATCTTCGGGCTGGATATGGGTGTTGAGGGCGCGGCGCTCGCAACTGTCATAAGTCAGGTGATTTCCGCAGCATGGGTGATAAGGTTTCTTACAGGGCGGAGCGCTCTTCTGCACATCCGCTTTGACTGCATGAGGATAGATCCCCGGCTAACGCTGAAGATAATGAGCCTTGGCTTCGCGGGATTCATAATGCAGGCAACAAACAGCCTTGTTCAGGCGGTCTGCAACATCATGCTCAAAGGCTTCGGCGGTGATATCTATATCAGCGTGATGACGGTTGTAAACTCCGCAAGGGATATTCTTTCTTTGCCGATTCAGGGGCTTACAAGCGGCTCTCAGCCGGTTCTGGGATATAACTATGGTGCTAAGGAGTATGACCGCGTTAAGCAGGGAATACGCTTTACCGCCATAGTCGGCGCGATATATACCGCTCTTGCATGTCTGTTTATAATCAGCTTTCCAAAGCTTCTTATCACTCTGTTTTCGGATGATGCAGCCCTGATTGAGCCGGGAATAAGAGCGCTAAAAATATATTTCTTCGGCTTCATCTTCATGGCGTTCCAGTTTTCGGGGCAGTCGGTATTCACAGCGCTGGGAAGGTCGAAGCAGGCAGTGTTCTTCTCACTTCTTCGCAAAGCCTTTATAGTTGTGCCGCTGACGGTTATGCTTCCGAATATAGGCTTGGGAGTAGACGGCGTTTTCTGGGCAGAGCCGATATCAAACGTCTTAGGCGGGCTTGCATGCTTTATCACGATGTGGTTAACGGTTTACCGTAAACTCGGAGATGCCAAGACGGAGACAGCGGAAATAAAAATATAGGATGATAGATTGTACATATGGAAATACTAAACATTTGCGATAAAAATTTTTTCGATAAGAGCATCTGGAAAAAGCTGAAAAAGCTCTACATAGGCGCTTTCCCCGCGAATGAGCGCGCACCCTTTTATATGCTCAAAAAAAGAGCAAAGCAGGGCAGGGGAGAAATGCTTGCGGCATATGACGATAACCGGCTTGTCGGGATGGCATATATCATAGGTGATACCGATTTAGGGTATCTATTCTACTTTGCCATTCTGCCGGAGCTTCGCGGCAAGGGCTATGGGAGCAAAATTCTATCCCTCCTGCGCGAAAGATACAGCGGCGGCAGGCTTTTCCTTGCCCGCGAACAGCTCGATAAATCCGCCGACAACTATTCTCAAAGGGTGAAGCGACATGAATTTTACCTTAAAAATGGTTTTACTGACCTCAATGCAACTATTCAAGAAGCAGGCGTTGTCTATGACGTCATGATAACGAGCGGCAATGTCGCCCCACAGGAATACGCCGACCTGATGAAAGGCTGGGCGGGTAAGCTGATGTGTAAAATAGTCGGCTTGGAACTGAAAGTTATCAACTAAGAATAATCCTCCGGCAGAGTGAACTGTCGGAGGATAAATTTATATGCCATTTGCCATTATTGAACGGTAAATTCCGTCCATTCAATGTGATTATACTTCATAACCTCGTCAGCCCTCTTCATTCCTAATTTTTCATAAAAGGGAACTGCATTTTCGTTTGCTATGAGGTATACGGCGATATCCTTTTCACCGCCTGCTGATTCAAGAGCGGCTTTCATCAGCCTTCTGCCGATGCCCTGCCTTTCATAGTTTCTGTCAACGCCCAAATCGGTGACGTAAAGCCAATAGGCGAAATCGGTCAAGCCGAACAGCACACCAACAATAAGACCATCCTCATTTCTTGCGACGATGCTGATTGAAACGTTATCCACAAGCTTTACTATTCTTTCCTTAAACCGCTCCTTTGGATATTGCGAGCCTAAATCAGTCCTTTTAAGAAAATCGATGTAAACATCCGAGGATATGCGTTCGCTTGATATTTTTATTTCAGATTTCATAATGTAACCTCATGCTGAAATATTATTACCAGAGTTAATTAATCAACCTCAACCTTAATAACCACAGGCAAATCACTCTTAACGCCCGGCGCGAAGACCTTTAACGCTTCACCGTCCCGCTCATAGCTGACCTCGCCGTCATAGCCCAGAACGCTGACATTCTTGATGATTCCATGGAACAGCGGCAGGCTTGAAGCGTCCCTTTCAGCAAGCTCGGTTATGCTGACCATGCCATCCTCAGACCATCTCATAACGGTTGCGTAAATACTGCTGCCGCTCGATGTAAAGCGGATATCCTTGCAGGTGTATTCATATACGTTTCCGTCAGAGAACTGACCTTCCTTAACGGTGGTAGGACCCTCACCGGATTTTCTCCATGGCTTGGTGTTGTATATAGCCTCGCCGTTGACGCTGAGCCATCTGCCGATGGTTTTTAAGACGTTTGTGTCCTCCTCGGTAAAGCTGCCGTCCACCTTGGGACCAACGTTCAGAAGAAGCGTGCCGTTTTTGCTTACGATATCAACAAGCGTGCAGATGATATCGCGCGGATTCTTGTAAAAATTGTTTTCGGTGTGGCACCACGAATTGTAGGCAATGGCAGTGTCGGTTTGCCAGTAGTAAGGCTTTGCCTCGGCGAACTGACCGCGCTCAATATCCGGAACTGCGCATCCGAACTGGAAAGCATCGTGCTTGTAGTTTATTACAACGCCCTCAGGGCTCCACTCCAAGCTGCGGTTGTAGAAATAAGCCGCGAACTTTTTAAGATACGGCTTTAAAGCCGAGTGCTGAATCCACCAGTCGAAATAGACTATTTTGGGGTGATAATTGTCCACAATCTCGCAGCAGCGGCAGAGCCAGTCTTCCATAAATTCCTGCGAGGGGGAAGGGCTGAATATATCCTGAAAATTGTAGTCAGGCATTGACGGCCAGTAGAAATCGCCGCGCTTAAGTGGTTCTTTGATGTCGCTGTCGAACTCCTTGCCATGCCCCATAAAGAACCAGTGCTCTATTCTGTGTGATGACGCGCCCATAACCATTCCCTTAGCTTCGCAGGCAGCTTTTAGCTCGCCCAAAACGTCTCGCTTGGGACCCATCTCATAGGCGTTCCAGTGTGAAAGCTCGCTTTTGTACATCTGGAAGCCGTCGTGATGCTCCGCCACCGGGATGACGTACTTCGCCCCAGCCTCGGAAAACAGCTCCGCCCACTTCTGAGCATCAAACTTCTCCGCCTTGAACATGGGAATAAAGTCCTTGTAGCCGAAATCCTTATGAGGACCGTATGTCTCTATGTGATGCTTGAATTCGTCCGTGCCCTGAATGTACATATTCCGCGAATACCATTCGTTTGAATATGCGGGAACGGAATAAACTCCCCAGTGGATGAATATGCCGAATTTTATCTTTTTGTACCACTTGGGAACGGTGTAGTTATTAAGGCTGTCCCAGTCGTCCTTGTAGGGACCGGTTTTTATTACCTTATCTATTTTTTCTAAGTATTCTTTCATATCTTTCATAGATATCTCCTCCGTTTCATAGCTGATGGGTGTTGCTAAGATGATTATATCATGCAAAATGAAAATTTCAATAGCTTTTTATGCTTTTATTATCATATATCTATCGCGAAAAAATCTGTAGGTGGTCTTCTCAAAAACGGTCAATGATGTTATAATGACGTATAGGTCTGGCTGCAAGCACAGATATCATCACGAACAGAATATCTTGCCTGCGGGATAGTGCTGGGCTTAATAGCTATAATATGCGCGTTTATTAAGTTTACTAAGAAGGATATATCATAATAGCATGATCAATATATGCA
>CALDFS010000304.1 GCA_937942105.1 uncultured Ruminococcus sp.
TGCGAGTATGAATTTTCCGAGATTGCCGGCATAGTAAGCCATCAGCTGGCTTTGGGCGTTACCAGAAAGAATATGCAGGCGATATTCACACCAAACGTTAAATCGGAAAACGTGCTTGCTATAAGGATGGTTCCGCTGTTTCTTAAAAACATCATCATGAAGGCGGTGTTCGACTCGGTTGGTGAAGCCGCCGCCGCGCTTTCGATATCAAACCTTGGGCTTACGGATATTCCGGATGGTATGAAGCCCTATATCAGGTGCTTTGACTTTATAATAGGTCCCCAGGCAAAGGCGCCCTACAACTGCGGCGTGTGCTCCTACGGCAACGAGCTTAGAATAAACATCATCCGCCGGTCAACAGAGCCGGAGCTGGAGCACGAGTTCTTTACAAATCTTGTAAAGCTGGGCTTGAAGGTGACGGTAGAGAGCAACCAGAGAATGGAATGATTTTCAGGCTTACATGAAAGGAAGGGTTTGCGATATGTATTGTGTAAACTGCGGAGTTGAGCTTAAAGACAGCGAAAAGTGCTGCCCGCTATGCTCAACCCCTGTATTTCACCCGGATATAAAGCAGGGCGAGGGGGAAAAGCCCTACCCCGAATTCACCCCTGCCGACAGAAAGCAGATAAAGCGCATAGTAATGCTTGTGGTGACGGTGCTGGCGGCGCTGGGGGCATTTTTGCCGATGATAATAGATCTGCGCCTGAGCGGGGGCGTTACCTGGTCGGGCTATGTGCTGGGCGGAATAGCGCTTGTTTATATCGCGCTGATACTGCCGTTCTGGTTCAGGCGCCCCAACCCGGTGGTGTTCCTGCCCTGCACCTTTGCGGCGATAACGCTGTATCTTTTGTTCATATCGCTTACAACAAGGGGCGGGTGGTTTTTAAGCTTCGCCTTTCCGGTAACGGCTATAGCCGGGGCGATAGTAACAGCCGTTGCGGCGCTTTGTAAATACGTTCGCGCGGGGTACTTCTTCATCTGCGGCGGCGCCGTGATAGCTGTGGGCGGCTACACCGTGCTTATTGAGATGTTTCTTTGGATAACCTTTAAGGTGCGGTTCGTGTTCTGGTCGCTATACCCATTGATATGCTGCGTGGCGATTGGCGTTTTGCTGATTGTGATAGGGGCTTGCAAGCCGATGCGAGAGGCTCTGCGGCGCAAATTCTTTATTTAGCAATCCCACAGCATTTATTAATAAGAACATAATCAGGTGCAAATCCGCTGAATAATGGGCTTGCGCCCGATTTTTTGTGAAATGCCAGCAGTTTAATGGGCATGGTTAAGTGTGCTTTTGGCGATATAGCTATCAGGGCTGAATTAAAGCTGGGATATGTAGTTTAAAGCTTTACTTTCGGCTCATGCTCTGTAAAGACATGTGGTGAAATGGATTCAGGCTTATCAAGCTGTTATAGATGAGGTACGATTATACGACTGCAAAAATCGTACCTATCGTACCTGTTAATCAATTTGAGGTACGTTTTCTACTACTTAAATTTTCGTACCTTTCGTACCTATATTGTCTTAAAATACTATTATTAATAGCAGATATGTGAAGATTTCATCATTTTATGTACTATTTACACAATTATATGCTTTTTTCTTTTGTCTGTAAGCCTGCCAACACTTATTTGCAGTGCTTAGAGGTACGAAAAGTACGTTTTTCTCTCTCAGCAATTTCGTACCTCTGAAAATATTTATTTCGTACCTCTGAGAATATTTATCTTAACAAAAAGCCCCGAACCATAAAGGCTTGGAGCTTTTAGTTTATCAGTTATACTTGCTTTGCAAGCTGCGGGACATCACTCATCACTAGCGGCGTAAGCGCGTTTCACCGCAGTGAAACGCTTGCATCACTTATTTAATCACTCCGCTCTTAAACCCTTCGTTAATCTCGGCAAGCTCCTTTACGCCGTCTATATACGGCTGGTAAATCTCCATCATGTCCCCCGCGCCGTACATTCCGCAGGCGGAGCAATTCTCACATTCATTTGCATCACAGGAAAGCCCTTGGCGGACTATCTGTTCCCGCTCTTCACGGGTGGTGTCCTTAATAAGAATCCTTTTGGGCATAGCATTATCTCCTTAAAAAATAATCCCGCACGGATATTTTCTTCCGCACAGGATTATTATTTGCAGAACAATGCCTGCTATTCAAATGCCCTGATGACCTTATCTCCGCTTTATTCAAACGCCCTGATGACCTCCGAGCCATCCCGAACAAACGCAATATATTCGCAAACCTCGGCTTTGGCGTTCACCGTCTGCCCGCCGGTAAACTCAGTTCTTTGCCCGCCGCTGTCTCCCACGCGAACCCATTTTCCCTCGGGCAGATATACCGTCCGCTCGGTCTGCCCCTCGTTGTAAATCGGGGCAAATAAGATGTCGGGTCCGTACATGTATTCATCCCAGATGGCATAGCACTTATCATCCTGCGGGAACTCAAAGAACAGCGGGCGCATCATCGGCGCGCCGTTCTCGTGCGCGTCACGCGCTATGCTCAGCGTGTAATCCCGGAGCTTTATCCGCGTCTCGATAAGCTTTTTAAGGATGGGATAATTCTCCTCACCGAAGTGCCAAAGCTCGTTGTACCCGCCGCCTTTTACCATCACGTCGGGGGCTTCGTCCACATAGTAGGACTGCGTAAGCCGCGTTCCGTGCAGCCGCATAACAGGGCAGAACAGTCCGAACTGGAACCATCTTACCAAAAGCTCGCGGAAGCTGGGCGATTCTGTATCGCCGAACAAGAACCCGCCGATATCCGAATTCCACCACGGTATTCCGCACATGCCCATTGAAAGCCCGCTGGTGATGGACTGTTTGAGCGCATAGAAGCTTGACATAATGTCGCCGTTCCAAACGCAGGCGCCCACCCTCTGGCTTCCGACATATGCCGCGCGGGTCAGCGAGATTATTTCGCTCTCGCCCTCGGATTTAAGCCCGTCGTAGAATATCTTGTTGTAATAATATGGATACAGCAGTGCAGTCTGAGCGCCGTTGCCCGCGTACATTTTAAGATTTCCGAACTGCTGGGGGTGAACCTCAGGCTCGGCTTCGTCAAGCCAGAAGTTCTTAATGCCGTAATCGTAGTAGTTTTTCTTTACCTTATCCCAGTAGAACCTTGCAGTTTCGGGGTTGGTGGGGTCGATAAAGGTTATCATGCCGAAGAAGTCAAAGGTGGGGTACTGCCCATTTTCGGTGCGCACAAGCATGTTGCGGTCGTTCATCTCGCGCCAGTTTTCGCTTTTTGGGCTGATGGTTGGCCATACCGATACAACCGGCTGAATGCCCATCTCCATAAGCTCGTCAACCATAGCCTTGGGGTCTGGCCAGTACTTGGGGTCGAATTTAAGGTCGCCCTGCTCCGTCCAGTGGAAGAAGTCGATTACTATTGCGTCTATCGGTATCCCTCTGCGCTTGTATTCGCGCGCGACGTTTAAAAGGATATCCTGCGTTTCATACCTGCACTTGCACTGCCAGAACCCGGCTGCCCAGCGCGGCATCATCGGGGCATAGCCGGTAAGGTCGGCATAAGTGCGCATAACATCGCGGGGAGTATCTCCCACGAATACAAGATAGTCCGCCTGATAGGCGCTGTCCGCCACCCACATGATGTGGTTAAGCGTAGTCTCGCACCGCCCGGGGGCAGGGTTGTTCCACAAAAAGCCGTAGCCAAGGGATGAGTAGTACATCGGTATCACCGACTTGGTGTTGTAGTGCACAAGCTCGGTTGTGGTGCCAACGCGGTCAAAGGCGTCCTCCTGCTCCTGCCCAAGCCATAGATGTGCTCGCCGGGGTTGGCGTTGAAGGCATAGCGAATGCGGTAATTGTCCCCCTCGGTGTGAAGGTAGCGCATGGCGTAGTCGCCGTAGTTCTTGGTGGAAAGAATTACCTTGCCCTTGCGCTTGAAGACAAGCTCGCCGCCCCAGTCGTTGGTGGTGGAAACGTCCACGCTGATGTCGCCGTTTTTAAGGGATGCATGGCGTTCGTCCCCCGATATTTCGGGCAGGGAAGTGTCCTTTGCTTCCAGAAGCGTCCATCTCTCGTCGCTCAGGCGGGCGTTCTTTGAGGAGCGCACGCGAATGCAGTTTAAGCCGTATGGCTCTATAAGGACGGTTTCATCCCGCCGCTCGAATAATATTGAGCTATTGTTAAGTGTTATTCTGCCCATAAAAAAAGCCTCCTTGCTTCAAGTAAATTATGTCTTAATTTTATTATACTTTCCGGCTCAATTCAATGACATAAAGGCATTAAGAGGTTGATGGATAATAATATATCACTTTGAACAAAAGCATTTCTGAAAGTTTGGTGAAAATCTATATTATCACTCTTGACAGATTGACGAAATAAGTGTATAGTAGTATACGAGGAAAATTTGATTGGAGATTACTTAGTCGCGTTCCCTGTATAGGCAGCATAGTTCAGATTGGAGAATGCTTAGCCGTGTTTCCTATACAGGAAAGCAGATTGGAGAATGCTTAGCCGCATTCCTTATATAGGATGCATAGTTTTGATTGGAGATTGCTTAGCCGTGTTCCTTATATCGAATGCAAAAAATCTTTTATAAAGGAGAAAGAATATATGGCTTCACTTACAAAGAACCCCAATGTAAATAAGTGGGTTGAAGAAATGATTGCTCTTACCAAGCCGGACAAGGTTGTTTGGATTGACGGCAGCAAGGCACAGCTCGATGGTTTAAGAGCCGAGGCTTGCGCCACCGGCGAGATGATAAAGCTCAATGAGGAAAAGCTTCCCGGCTGCCTTTATCACCGCACCCTGCCCAATGACGTTGCACGTGTTGAGGACAGAACGTTTATCTGCTCCCACCGCAAGGAAGACGCAGGACCAACCAACAACTGGTGCGACCCGAAGGAAATGTATGCCAAGCTTACCCCGATGTATGACGGCGTTATGAAGGGCAGAACAATGTACGTAATTCCGTATTCCATGGGTCCCATTGGCTCGCCGCTGGCAAAGGTAGGCGTTGAGGTAACCGATTCTATCTACGTAGTCCTTAACATGGCTATAATGACAAGAATGGGCGCCCAAGCTTTCAAGAATCTGGGCGATACCTCGGACGATTTCGTTCGCGGTCTTCACTCCAAGGCTGACGTTGACCCTGAAAAGAGATATATCGTTCAGTTCCCCGAGGATAACACAATCTGGTCCATCAACTCTGCCTACGGCGGAAACGTTCTTTTGGGCAAGAAGTGCTTTGCTTTAAGAATCGCATCCTATCAGGGCAAGAACGAGGGCTGGATGGCTGAGCATATGCTCATCTTAGGCATTCAGAAGCCCAACGGCGAAATCAAGTATGTAACCGCCGCTTTCCCCTCTGCCTGCGGCAAGACAAATCTCGCCATGCTCATCCCGCCGGAGACTTACACCAAGAAGGGCTACAAGGTTTGGACGGTTGGCGACGATATAGCCTGGCTTAAGCCCGGTGAGGATGGCAGACTTTACGCCATCAACCCCGAAAACGGCTTCTTCGGCGTTGCCCCCGGCACTAATGAGAATTCTAACTATAACGCTCTGGCTTCCACCAGAAGCAATACAATATTCACCAACGTTGCCATCAATGAGGATGATATGACGGTTTGGTGGGAAAAGCTCGACAAGAACCCGCCGGTTCACGCCATCGAGTGGAAG
>CALDFS010000305.1 GCA_937942105.1 uncultured Ruminococcus sp.
TCATTAAGAGCCTTAGCCATAGGAGCCAAGCAGTTAGTGGTGCAGGAAGCAGCGGAGATAATGGTATCATCCTTGGTAAGGGTGTTCTCATTAACGCTGAAAACGATGGTAGGAAGATCGTTGCCTGCGGGAGCAGAAATAACAACCTTCTTAGCGCCGGCATCGATATGGGCCTGGCTCTTTTCCTTAGAGCAGTAGAAGCCTGTGCACTCCAGAACTACGTCAACACCGATTTCACCCCAAGGAAGATCCTTAGCGTCCTTCTCGGCATAAATCTTAAGAACCTTGCCATCTACAGTGATGGTGCCTGCCTCATCGTCAGCGGAAACAGTGTGAGCGTTGTCGCCGATCTTTCCGCAGTAGCCGCCCTGAGCGGTATCGTACTTAAGAAGGTGAGCGAGCATGGAAGGCTTAGTAAGGTCGTTAATAGCAACGATCTCATAACCCTCTGCGCCGAACATCTGTCTGAAAGCAAGACGTCCGATTCTGCCGAATCCGTTAATTGCAACTTTTACTGACATTAAAAAAACCTCCAATAGTAAATTATACTGTGCTGACAAAGGCATGAAAACCTTTTATCAGCAAGCAGTATTCTGCATATATTATTCTACACTATTTCGGTATTATTTGCAAGTACTTTACCCAAAAAATATATTTATTTATTGTTAATTTTTTTGATGAAAATATAACAAAACCTTGGTACGTGAATAAAATATCGGTTGATATAATTGAAACGTTGTGCTATAATTAACGAAAAGACAGAATATGTGCTGAGCAGAAAGGATGAAATTATATGGCAACAACAGAAGACAACCCGCTTGAAATGTATCCCCGCCGCAAGCTGAATAGCCTTTACCGCGCAATTCCCTTGGAGGATAAGGTGTTTATAAAGCTGCGCAAATACTTTTTGGCAATGTCCATATTATATGGAATCATCCCCTTAAGAAAGGCGTTCGAGATAATCTCGGAGCAAAATCCCGGAATGATAACCAAAGATGAGTTTCTTGCCTTTAGCGAGATAGCCCGTCACGAAGAGGATATGTATTATATCATCGGTGAAGATGAGTTGTATTCCAACGGCAAGCTAAAAAGCAAGCTGGACAGGGAATTGGTTGACTTCGGCATTTTGTATCGTGATGATGATTTGGCTGCCTACGAAATGATGAAGTCTCTTCAAGGAAACAAGCCATACTACGTTCCTAATCAGACCAAGCTTTTCACCTTCGGTAACATTCTGTATGAGAAGACAAGCTATACCCAAGCCATGGTTGATTTCTTGCGACCTATGGTGAAGGAGGATGCTATGGTAGAAATGATTGTTGCATCCTGCTCCGATTATGTCGGTCTGGTCAACAGTCCTTTCAGGAGAGCTTTTGAATTACTCGACGAGAAAGGCGTAGTGTTGAGCGAAAAGGATGCCGAAAAGTTTGTCAGCCTTTGCCAAGATATTCACAACAACACGAGAATGCAGGTCAACAGAGGATACACTCCTAACGAGATTGTCGGGCTGTATAAAGACGCTTCTCCAAAGCAGCCTCATGTGGTTGAACTTACCGATAATACCAAAAAAGCATTAGCTGAGGGAAGAATCGACCCGCAGGATATCATTTTACAGCTGATGACTGCGGATATGCCGAGCGAGGAAATAAGGGCGGGACTGCTCCGAGGTGTTGCAGAAGCCATATCAAAAAACGTTTCAAATAAATCCACGGAAAAAGTCGGCAGAAATGACCCTTGTCCCTGCGGAAGCGGTAAGAAATATAAAAAATGCTGCGGAAGATAGCATATTATACTGGTATCAAAATAAGACGTCCGCCCCAACCGAGGCAGACGTCCTTTCTGATTATTCGCTATGTTATTTTGTTAAGCTGTTTTGCGTCTTTTAATAGCCACAAGCACTATTGCAAGAGCAATGATTGATATTCCGGAAACAGTGTAAACTTCTGTTCCTGATCCGCCGGTTGAAGGAAGCTCATGACCGCAGGTATTTGCAACTGTGATTTTGAATGTGCAGTGATTTGCGGCTTCATCGTGAATTGTTTGAATATCGAGCTGCCTTGAATTTGTTCCCTCTGCGTTTTTGATTGAAGCAGTTACCGCAAGCTCGGGGTCGAATTCTATCGTAACCTCAACAGGGTGGGCGAGAAGAGCAAAGCCGGCAGGGGACTGAATCTCTTCAAGATAATAGGTTCCGCCGCTTATGTGAGCAAAGGCTTTATCCAAGCTGCCATCGACCTCAGACGTTGCAATTGTTGCATTCTGCTTTTCTGTTACCCACTCGACGGCACCGCTGTCATTAAGCTTATAATACTCTGTTATTTCCGCGCCCTCGGTCGAAAGAGTTTTGCGGTACAGAACAAATCTTGCTTCGGCAAGCGGCTGATTATTTTCTGAATTGATCTTATTCACATCCAGGGAAACATCCTGCTCGTCGGTGACGCGAATGTAAGTGGAACGCGAGAACAGGTGGGTTATTTCATTTTCCGACCAGTCTTCATAGTTGATACTCGTGTTGAAGACTTGATTTGAACCAAACTCATAATCCTGCCAAAGCTCATAATACGGCCAGCCAGAGGTTGTGAATATTCGTCTGTACTTTGCGTGCTCATCGGCATTATTATGTCTTTCGGCATTCGGATAATAATTGAAGGCAACCTGATTGGACTGAACGGCATCACTTGGCTTGTATTTCAGGTAGGTTTTAAATGCATTATTACCATTATGCGGATCATTATTTGTTATACTCGATTCATTTACAGTGATATAGCCAAGCATTTTGCTTTCATCTTCTACATCAGCAAAGCTTGTGCTTGGCTTACTTATCTTCATCTGCGCATAAATCCAGGTAAGCGTATTGTCTATCTGACCCTCGGAAGCAAACTGGCTCAGCGTGTTTACAACGTATCCCGGACCACGACCAACCATAACTCCGTCATCCTCGGTGCCCGCATTTGCATAAATTGTGTCTTCTGTTACGAGAACCATTATATCGGTATCGTTCAGTGCATAGCCCACAGGGGATTTAATCTCTTTTACGATATACTGACCGTCATTCAGATTTACAAACTCGCCTGTGCCCACATGTATGCCGTCGGATAGAGTAGATGTTGTTGTTACAGCTACAGGGTTGATTGTGAAGCTGCTGCCATTAATAATGCCTGTTTCACTGTTAATAGTATACTCGCCTTCAAGCAGACGATTTATATTATTTGAGTCAATATATCTAATATCACCTGTTGTCTCATCCTGATGAACCTTATAAATCGCAAAGGTTGCACCGTTTATCAGTTTGTCGCCGTCCATCTTTTGAACGAAAATCTTGTTTATAAGGTTAGGAACCTGAATGTTTGCACCGAAGGCGCGCTCGAAAGATTTAAAATCTGTAACGTTGCTCAATTCATCGCTGTGTGAATAAACACCATGGGTATTGTATGCGTTTGCACCGGCAAGGCTGTCAGCCGCGGTCCAATAGAAGCCGACGGTATAACGTGTTTTTCCCTTTTCACTTTCAGAAAGCATGCGGTAATACTCGGTAATGTTTCCGGGAAGGTTTTCAAGTGTAAGCTGCATCTGGCAGGATGGCGAAACCTTGAAGATAACCTCGTCACCATCGTTCATTGTTTTGTTGGCAGCATAAATAACTGCATCCAACATGGTTCTGCCAGTCATATCAACAAGCGTATATCCGATTTTATCATTGCCATATACCGGTGTCCAGCTTTTTTCGTTCCCCAAATCTGTTGCATTGCCGTTATCATCTACAGGACCGGTATACTTTAATACTACCGCAAACATGGTGCCATTGTGAGTAGTCGTTACATTTCCGTCGTTATTTTCTACACTGTAGTAATCTGTCTTTTTGGGAGGATTGTCGCCGTTTTTGATAAAAATAGTTTCCGGTGCAGTTACCTGCAGGGTTGATGCCGCGCGCGAGCCTGATTCGGCTGTGTTGTTGCATTTAAGAATTTTACCGTTGGCACTTCCATCCCATATTTCCAGATAAACGTCTTTTGTTACTACCCTGAAGCCATCCGGAACCTTGATTTCCCGCAGAATAAAGTTTTTGCCGAATTGGCCTTCAAGTTCGTGAATTGTATATGGCGTACCGTCTTTTTTATTCTCGAAAATCATTTCGCCAGCTGCATTTGTTGTTCCGGTATAAAGGGCATGCGCTATGATGCTTCCGTTGCCGTCTGTAAGATTTCCGTATTCATCGTAAACCGGGTTTTGCGGCTCGGTTACCACATTACCAACCTTGTCTGCAAGCATATTATAGCTGGAATCAGCAGCATAAACTGCAAATTCAGCGCCCGGAACAACCTGACCGTACTGGTCGACCTTGTAAATTGCAGTCTTAGGAATGCTGATAAGATTATATTTAAGCTCAAGGTTAGACGAGTAGTTGCCGCGTTCAAGGTAGAAGAACTTAAGCGTGTGGGTTGTGTTGTCGGCAAAGGTATTTGGCTGTTCAGTGGACCATGTTGTTGTATTTACTTTGCCGGCAGCTAAATAAGCTTGATATAGCGTCGTTTTGTTATTTGTATCGTTGTTAATCAATATATCGCCAGTAACAAAGTTGATATCAATGCTGCATGCATCGTGTATGCCGCCGCCATCGCCAACAAGAACATCATCGATAAATATCCAAACGTCGTCATCACCAGAGAAGTGGAATGAGGTTGGTATATCTGTTCCTTTTTCATTTGCGTAACCGCCGTTTTTCTGGAAGAAGCGTGTTGTTATCGTCATACCGAAGTAGTGGTTCATCAGTGCATCATCACGAGCTGATTCCATAACCTGTGGGGCATTGTTGAATGGGAAGAACTGACCTTTGGTTCCATCACTTTCTTTAACGCCGGGCTTGTCATATATGTAAATATTGTTATCAGCTTCGTTGTATTCAGCCATGGTTTCCTTGCAGTCAAAGTAGAAATATCCCTGAGCGTCGTTGCGCAAAAGCCCGTTTACATTTGTATACGAAGCTTTTCCGGGGCAATAATAATCCGGATTAAATAGGTATGCAAGCGATTCGTCGCTATTTGTTGTTGCTTGTGAAAGGAAAGGATAGCCGTCCACACCTAAGGTATTGCTCACAATATTGGCATATGGCGGCTCGCCAGAACCGACCCATTGGTTAAATCTACCAAATTTGCTCTGACCTGTTCTTGTAAACAGAATAGTATGACCTTTGTTTATGCCATTCATAGGTTCATCATTATTATTGTCGCTGTTAAATCTTCCTGATGCGTCATCGGTGCTGACCCAATAGTCAAACAAATTAATCGTAGTATTGGACGAAACAACGGTTGGAAGACGGTTGGCACGTTTTTCGACAGAAGATCCTAAAAGCTTGATTTTGCACGAATCAGAATGTCCCCACCAGTGAGTTGTAACGTCTTTGTCTCCACTATATGAGTTAATATAGGTATTTTCGCTTTTTATATATACTTCGTTGTCGCTCTTCTGAACGATAAATACTGTAGCTTCATTTTTGTTTTCCGTTACTATAAGCTCTGTTGCGGTACTAGTTGACCATTGCGCCGTCCATTCAGTTTCGCAATTGCTTTGACCAAATTTTAAATAAGATTTTGTGCCGTTATCATTATTGCAGTAAATGTAGTAACTATTACTTTCATTAGCGCTTTCAAAGCACCAATATTGATAGAGAGAATAATCTGTTATTTGATTATATTTTACAGATTTACGATATTCATGTTTGTAATATGTGTAACTTTCTTTTGTCATAACACTTACTGAGTTGGGACCTAAAAATAGATATGGAGTGTCAACTTCGATGCTCTCAAACGGAATTTGATGAAGTCCATAGCTTCTATCCCAATAAATACTGCCATCAAGCTCATAGCCCCAGTTAACTCCTTCCTCTGCCAGCATCATAATTTCATCATCAAGAGAGATTTCCTCAGCATCCGGGTCGATTTCACATTCCTCGGTATGCTTGTGCTCCTCCATGCCGCAGATAAGCTCCCACTTTCCATAGCAGTGGATATCATGAATATGTCCGAGCGATTCCTCCATCGGGCAGATGATGTTCATATTTTCGTCAAAGCAGCCGTACTCGAAGCTGTGAAGGTGTGCGCCTTCACCTTCCGGAATATTGCAGGTCAGAGCGGTTTCGTCTATCGGAATTTCTTCGGTTATGTAGCATATGCCTTCGCATTCCGGCGAATGCTGATGAATCCTTACTGCCAGCATTCCGCATATAAGCTCACCAGATTCATTATAGCAGCTGTAGTCATGCTCATGCAAAATAACCTCGGGAAGGGTGCATATGTATGTTTCTGAGCCGTCATCCGGCTCTCCGAGCCAATCCTGATTCAATGCTTCATCCGAGCTGCCAGGCTCACCAACATTTTCATTTTCGCCCAGATTGCTCAATTCATCAGCATTGCTCAGCCCATCTGCAACAACAGGCTCTTCATTTGTTTCAAGCAAATCGGTATATTCAGATTCATTCGGAATAACCGGCTCTTCAAGCTCAACGCTGTCTGTCGGTTCTTCCTGATTATTTGTCAATCCGTAATTTTCGATGCCTATGGTCATAAGGTCAATAGGGAATTCGCCAAAATCTGCGGCTTGAGTTGACTCGGTTTTTTCGCAGATTAAAACCTTTTCATAGACATAGCAATCTTCTGTGTGTACATGAATTGGGGCGGCGGTGAAAGTATCGCCCATAGTTTCACCAAGCCCGGGGATTTCACTGTCAAAGCCATAATCATTGGTCTGGGCGATTGTGGCTTCGCTCTGCAAAATGCCTGAACCGTTGGCATCAGCCTGTAAATCTTCGCTGAACGGCTCTGTAACAGTAGGCTCAGAAATAGGCTCAGAGACAACGGGTTCAGCTGTAGGTTCGGCAGCGGGGCTGCTAAGCTCGGGCATAGTGGATTCTGATGCCACATCATCCGGAACCGTTGTAACCTCACCGGATGCAAATTCATCAGCTGGCGGGGCGGGGAAGAAGCCTTCGTCTGTGTTCATAATAAGCCCGCTTGCAGCACCCCCTGTAATTTCGTTGCCGAATATATCCGTTTCGGGTGCATCAAATCCGCATATGTACTTTTTACGAAGCTCATAGCATTCGTCTGTATGTATGTGGAGCGCATTTTCGTCATCCTGCGGAATATTGCAGGATTCATCATGAATGTGCAAGGATATTTCCGGCAGAGTGCACCAAAGGTTCCCATCAGTATCATAGCAGCTTTCATCATGAGTATGAACAACAAAGTCAGCTTCGCCGCAAATCAGCGCGCCGAATTCGTCATAGCACATTTCGGTGTGATGATGAATATTGGGGTTGCTTTCAGCTGGAATTGGCACAATTTTGTTTTCTGATGTGATTTGTCTGTAGCATTCATCGGTGTGAATGTGCTCTGTAAAACCGCAGTAGGTTGGTACTTCCATGGTTATGGCAGGCAGAATCAATGCATATGTAGTGCAGAAAACTACAACACAGCCCATTATAAATACTATTCTTTTCCACGCAAGACGGCGGCTGTTTCTGACAGTCATGCTGTCCTTACCCTTAGCTTTATTATATTGCATAGTATCTTCCTCTGAATTACTTATTATCTGAAACGCAATAGATGCGGATGAAAATTTGCAAAATATTATTTGAATATATCAAAAAGCAGATAGAGATTTATTACAATAATCATATGGTATTTTTCATAAGATATTATAGCATGAATGCGCGAAAATATCAATAGGAAATACAAAGAAATTATATTTATTCCACAAAATTTGGATTTATTTCTCATGCAGTGATTCCTGGCGCTGAATCCAGTATTCTTGGGTAATTATCAGACTGATAAAAGTAAAATTCTTACTGCTGTTTTGCGTGCTAAACAAAAGAAAGGCCGGAGCTTGCCGACCTTTCGTATTGAATTATTAACTTGTAAAGGACTGTATACTCACACCATCAAATCGCAGACGAGGTTTGAAAGCTCTGTAGGATTGGAAATCTCCATTCCGCCGATAAGCCTTGCCTGAGCGTAAAGTATCTTTGAATACTTTGCAAGCTTGTCCCTGTCGGTTTCGTAAAGCTTTTTAAGGCTTTCTGCTATTGGATGGCTGAGATTTATTTCGAGGACGGTTTGTGCCTTTATGCTGCCGTCATTGTCCGGCATGGTGTTAAGCACCTTTTCCATTTCAAGGGATATTCCGCCCTCACTCGAAAGGCATACCGGGTGATCCTTTAAAGTGTTGGTGAACTTAACCGCACTTACCGAGCCGGAAAGGGAATCCTTCATGAAGCTGAGCATATCGCCACTCGCTTCGTTTTCGGTCTTAAGACTCTCTTTTTCTTCATCAGTTGAGATATCCAGCGACTGATCCGAAACGTTTACAAAGCTCTTGCCATCATATTCGCCAAGCGATTTAAGTGCGAATTCATCAACATCATCCTTAAGATAAAGCACCTCATAGCCCTTATCAACAACCGCTTCTGCCTGAGGAAGCATTGCGCAGGCTTCTATGCTCGAACCGCAGGCATAGTAGATGGATTTCTGCTCCTCTCTCATCCTTCCAAGGTACTCCTTAAGAGTTACAAGTTTTTTTTCGTTGGAAGAGGTGAACATTACCAAATCCTTAAGAACATCCTTGTGCATACCGTAGTCGGAATAAAGACCGAATTTTAGCTGTAAGCCGAGCGAAGAGTAGAATTTTTCATACTTTTCTCTGTCATTCTCAAGCATCTTTGTCAGCTCGTTCTTGATTCTTTTTTCAACCGCTCTTGCAATAACCTGAAGCTGGCGGTCGTGCTGAAGAGTTTCTCTTGATATATTCAAAGCTAGATTAGCGCTGTCTATAACGCCGTGAACAAAGCCAAAGTAATCGGGCAAAAGGTCGGAGCATTTGTCCATAATAAGAACTCCGCTTGAATAAAGCTGCAAGCCCTTTTCGTAATTCTTTGAATAGTAGTCAAACGGCGCATGAGAGGGGATAAACAAAAGCGCGTCGAATGCGGCAGTGCCGTCTACCGAGAAGTGAAGAACCTTTGAAGGGGCTTCGTAATCGTAGAATTTTTCGCGGTAGAACTTGTTGTATTCCTCTTCTGTTATTTCGGATGATGAGCGCTTCCACAGCGGAATCATGCTGTTAAGGGTAGCAATGGTCTTAACAGTCTCGTACTCGTCCTTGCTGCCTTCTTTAAGCTTTGATTCCTCTACCTCCATCTTGATGGGGTAGCGGATGTAGTCGGAATACTTTCTTATAAGCTCCCTGATCCTGTATTCGTCAAGATATTCGCTGTACTTCTCGTCTTCGTTATCATCGCGCAGGTGAAGTACTATTTCGGTTCCGGCTTCTGTCTTTTCGCATGGCTCAACGGTGTAGCCGTCCACGCCGGATGACTGCCACTGCCAAGCCTCATCGCTTCCGCAGACCTTTGATTTTACTGTTATAAGGTCGGCAACCATGAAAGCGGAATAGAAGCCTACGCCGAACTGACCTATGATATCAGTCTTTTCCTTGGCTTCCTCGCTCTGCTTGAAGTCGTAGGAGCCGCTTTTGGCGATAGTGCCCAAGTTGTTTTCAAGCTCGTCACGGGTCATGCCGCAGCCATTGTCGGTTATGCTAAGGGTTTTGGCTTCCTTGTCAGGAACTATCCATATTTCGTACTCGCCGTTTTCAAGCGATGCGCTTGAATCGTTAAGAGCGCGGAAATGACGCTTGTCCAAAGCGTCGCTTGCATTTGATATTAACTCTCTAAGGAAAATCTCCTTATGGGTGTAAACGGAGTTAATCATCATATCAAGCAGTTTTTTTGATTCTGTTTTAAATTCTTTTTTTGCCATGATAATTCTCCTTTTGGATTATTTTTTATCAAACAGTTATGATAACACCTATTTTCAAAAATACTATGAAAATATTGTGAAATTTTTGTTACAATTTTTCACATAAAAATACAGAGCGGATGATTTTCCGCTCTGCCAGTCTGATTATCGCTTATCTTATAAAGTTTGTTCTTATCGGTTCTTCCTTTTTGGGAAGACCATATTCTTCCTTACCCAAGGCAATCGACTTCATAAGGAAGGACATATTCCTTGCCAAAGTCCTCATCATCTGAAGTCCCTCATAGTCGTTCTGAGCGTCCTCGGCGCTGTTGCCGTGTATTCCGTTCCAGTACTGACCTGAGGCTACCGGCATACCGCTTATCGTGAAGAATTTGTTCAACTCATCAAAAGTGGCTGTAAGACCGCCTCTTCTTGCAGAGCACACAGCCGCACCAACCTTCATGCTCTTGTCAAAGTGAGTGCTGTAGAAAAGCCTTGTCATGAAAGCGACCAAGGTTGCATTTGCTGAAGCGTAGTAAACCGGCGAGCCGACTACCAAACCGTCGCACTCCTCGAACTTCTGAGCAGCCTCGTTAACTACATCATTAAATACACATTTTCCTGTTTTATAGCATGATTTGCAGGCAACGCAGCTTCTTATATCCTTGTTTCCGATGTGCAAAAGCTCGACTTCTATGCCTTCGGCTTCAAACACCTTTATCATTTCACTGAGAGCTGTAAAAGTGCTTCCGTTTGCGTGTGGGCTTCCGTTAATCATTAATACCTTCATAGTAATCTCCTTTGCTGTTTTTATATATGTATTCTTCTGCATATATTATATATTCTTTTGCACGAAATAGCAATAGATGAAAGTAATAAAACGGACAGATTTTTGTATTTAGTAGTCAATTTTAATAATAGGTTGGTCGTTTTTAAAATATTCTTGACTTGACAGTTGATTTTTTTTATAATAAATATACAACTATTTATTTACGAAGGAATGTTTATTTATGAAGATTAAAAGATTTATTTTACTTTTAACAGCGGTCATTATGGCTATATCCGTGCTTCCAATGACTGCTTTTGCGGAGGACAGCGCAAAAACCTCTGCACTGCCGAAGCTGAGGCGCCCTGTTTCGCCGGAGCAGCCGATGTGGATAGTGCATATCGACACATGGAACTATGCCGACCCGGCGAAGATAATCGACCTTATCCCGGAGGATATACTGCCTTATGTTGTGTTCAACATATCCATGT